>JALZAI010000236.1 GCA_030948475.1 Actinomycetota bacterium | reverse complement strand
CAGTTACGCAACGCGATGGCAGTGGGGTGTTCGGACGGCGTCCTGATCGAGGCCGACACGGACCGCTTCGGGCCCGCGGACGTGGCCGGCGCCATCGCCGATGTAGTGACGGCGCGCGAGGCTGCGGGTACCCCGTACGACCTGGTGCTGCTGGGCAACGACGCTGCGGACACGGGCGATTTCCAGGTGCCGGTGCGCCTCGCGTACGCACTCGACCGGCCGGTACTGACCGGGATCTCGACGTGTGCGCTGGACGGCGACCGGGTGCAGGCCCGCGGTGACGGCCCCGACGGCACCGAGATCTTCGAGGTGCCGCTGCCGGCCGTGGTCGCGGTGATGGAGGGTGGCGTCAGCCCGCGCTACCCGTCGGTGCCCGGCCGGATGAAGGCCAAGCGCGCGCCCCTAGAGACGCTGACGCCGGCCATCGAACCGAAGGGATCTGGACGGGTCCGGCTCAAGCTTCCGCCGCCGCGTCCAAGCATTGTCGAGATTCTCGGGCAAGGGCCCGAGGCCGCGCCCGCCGTGGTCGATCTGCTGGTAAAGATCGGGGTGGTATCCCCGTGATCGTCGTGTTGGTCGAGGCTGATGCGCAGGGTGCGACCGTCGTCTCGCGCGAGGCGCTGACCTTCGCGCGCGAGCTGGCCGGACGCTCGGGTGAAGCGGTGCAGGCGGTGCTCGTTGGTACGTTGCCGGAAGCCGCCCGCCCCGGCTTGCTGGCGCACCTCGGTGAGCAGGGCGTCCCAGTCATGCACTTCGCGCAGGACGATCGTCTGTCCGGGTACGCGGCGGCGGCGTGGAGCGCGGCGGTGATCGACGTGGTCAAGTCCGCCGCCGCCGACATCCTGATCGCGGCCGGGACGCCGCGGGGTAACGAGATCCTGGCCCACGTGGCGACCCGGCTCGACTTTGCGATGGCCGCGAACGTCGTGCATGTCGAGACCACTAGCCCGCTGGTCGTTACTCGGCAGGTGGTCGGGGGTGCGGCGTTGGAGGAGATGCGCCTCGACGATCCGGTCGCCGTCCTCTCGGTGGCCGGTCACGCCTGTGACCCGCAACCCGCCGCAGAGCCGGCCGTGACCGAGATCGTCGACTACACCCCGACGGTCTCCGACCGGGACCTGGTGGCGCGCGTAGCACGCGTGGAGGCGACGACCGTCGACGACACCGGGGCCCTGACCAGTGCCCGCGTCGTGGTCGGCGCCGGCCGGGGGGCCGGGGGGCCGGACGGCTTCGCCGGCGTACTCGAGCTGACCGAATTGCTCGGCGGTGCCCTAGGCGTTTCCCGTGTCGTCACCAGCCTCGGCTGGCGTCCGCACACCGAGCAGGTCGGGCAGACCGGCAGTCGGATTGCCCCCGACCTGTACGTCCCGTGTGGCATCAGCGGCGCGATCCAGCACTGGGCCGGCTGCCAGTCCGCGAAGACCATCCTGGCGATCAACATTGACGCCGAGGCGCCGATGGTGACCAAGGCTCACTACGCAGTGATCGGCAACCTGCACGAGATCGTGCCGGCGGTCAACGCGGAACTGCGGGCTCGCCTCGGCCGCTGACCGCGGCGTTAAGCTTTGCCAAATGCCTCGCGGCGCAGCATCTGGAACAGCGTGGGGACGCCCTCGGACGTTGTCACTGCCACCGCCCTGCGCATGAACCGGGTATCGGTTGCCTGTTCGAGCAGGCTCGCGGCCAGGTCTGCACGGCTGGTGAAGATGCCCGGTGCCCGATCCTCGTGCAGCTCGTAATCGGTCACCCCGGCGGCATCGAACAGACCCGACGGACGCACGATCGTCCACTTCAGGTCGCCGCCGCGAACGAGCTCCTCCATGACGCGCATGTCCGCGTAGGTCGTCTTGCCGATCGTCGCGGTGACCAGCGGTTGCAGCACCCGGTTCATGAAGAATCCACCGTCAGCATGATGGTGTGGCTCGGTAGCGCTCGAGCTGACCACGACCAGTCGCTTGATGCCGTGCGTGGACATCGAGGCGGCGATGTTGCGGACGCCGTTGCTGTAGACGGTGATCGGCTTCAGAGTGAAGGGCACGCCGAGCATCGAGAGCACGACGTCAGCTCCTTCGACCGCACGGTGGACGGCCGCCGCGTCATGCACGTCGGCCTGGAGGATGCTCAGGCGGTCGTGCGTGATCGGGAAGTCCGGCGGCCGCCGGGTAACCGCCGTGACGTCGTGACGGGCGGCCAGGGCCTGCTCGGTCAGCAACCTGCCGGTCGAGCCATTAGCCCCGAAGACGATGATCCTCATGATTATGCTCCTTGTGACTCTCGACGCGGGTCGCGTTTCCATATACTACGAGTTTCGTAGTATATGATATTCATAGCACAGTGACCAGAGGTAGGCCATGGCGGCGCGACGTTCCGAAGGACCTGTACCACGCGAAGCGGCACGGGAGAGGCGGCGGCGGATCGCCGAGGCCAAACAGCGACTGCGGGAGTTACGGATCGAGCTCTCAGTGCTCAATCACCGGGTAGGCTCGCGGATTGAGATCAAGGACGTTGACTTCGACTGCCTCGACGTCATCACCCGCCACGGCCCGATGAGTCCGAGCGCGCTTGCGCGCCGCGTCGGGGTACATCTGGCCACCATGACCGGCATCCTGGACCGCCTCGAAACGGGCGGTTGGATTCTGCGCGACCGGGTCGAGAGCGATCGCCGCGCCGTGCTCGTACGCGGCGTGGCGGACCAGCAGCGGCGCATCTACCGGTTGTACGACGGCATGAACCGCTCGCTCGATCAGATCCTGGGCAACTACGCCGACGACGAGATCGCCATCGTCATCGACTTTCTGCGCCGCTGCACCGAAGCTGGGCAGTCGGCGACGGCCCAGCTCGCAGCGGACTCAGAATAGGCCGCACGAAATCGGCTCAGCGAGTTCGGCACTGGTGGCCCCCGCCGGCCAGAGTTCGACCGACCAGTGCGTCCAGCGGAGTTTGCCGAACACCTGTGCCACCGGCGCACACCCGAAAGGCGCAGCGACGAGGGGGCGGTACGTGGGCGGCTGCCGTTGCTGGGTGGCAGTCTCGCGCGAAATCCCCTGCAGAACAACGGGATTCTCCCTTGCTCTAGGCTACCTGCGTCGGTAGAATCGAACACGTGAGCGTAGTGTTGGACGTGGAGCACGATCCGGACGAGGTCGCCGCCCTTGCCGCCACCGCCGACATCGGCACCGGCGTGCTCACCCCGGTCGGCGTCCTCGATCCGGCCCGGCTGTCCCAACACGGACGCCTGGATCTGCTGGTCGCGATGGAACGGCTCAAGTCCTGGGCCGACGCCCAGCAACAACACACCCTGGCGCTGCTCGCGACCCACCCGGCACCAGTGCCCACCACCAGCGAGGCGCAGTCCAAGCAGTGGGTCCGCGAAGAGGTCGCCTGCGCGTTGCGGCTCTCCTTCGGCACCGCCGCGGCCCGGCTGCACACCGCCACCGAACTCACCGATCGACTCCCCGCAACCCTGGACGCGCTGCAGCGCGGCGAGCTGAGCCCGCTGCACGCCCGGATCCTTACCGACGCCGTCACCGACCTCGACGATCCGGCCGCCACGGCGGTCGAAGCCCGGGTGCTACCCCGCGCCGCCAGCCAGACGCTCGCGGAGTTCACCCGGTCGGTGCGCCGCGCGGTGCTCGCGGTGGATGCCCGCGGCCAGGACGAGAAACACCACCGCGCGGTCGAAGCCCGCAAGGTGGAGCTGTGTCCCGGCGAGGACGGGATGGCCAGCCTGTGGGCGTTGCTGCCCGCCCACGGCGCCGCCGCCATCATGGCCACCCTGAACGAGTGCGCCCAACAACCCGTCCCAGCAGACAATGACCTGACCGTGGATCAGCGCCGCGCTGACGCGCTGGTGGACCTGCTCACCCAGACCAGCTCGGCACCCGGCCACGACACCGAACCCGGCGGGAAGGGTCCGGCCGTTCAGGTCTCCGTCGCGCTCTCCACGCTGCTCGGGCTGGACGATCAGCCCGGCGAGCTGGCCGGGTACGGCCCGATCCCGGCCGTTCTGGCGCCATCGCCGCCGACCCCACCGGCACCTGGCGCCGACTGATCACCGACCGACATGGGCAACTGCTCGACTACGCCCGCACCAGCTACCGGCCAACCTGCACGACTACGTGACCGCCCGCGACCAGACTTGTCGCATGCCAGGCTGCAACCGAGCAGCCGAACGCTCCGAGATCGATCACATCATGCCGTGGGAGCACGGCGGCAGCACCGACGCAGCCAACCTGCACACGCTATGTGCACGTCACCATCATCTGAAGCACGAAGCCGGCTGGCACGTCACCCGCGACAACGACACCGGCATGACCGAATGGGCCAGCCCCACCGGTCGCCGATACCAGAAACCACCCGACCCGTACCCCATCGACACGACCCTCGACCCGCCTCCCGCACCCTACGACGAACGTTCCCCGTTGTGACCGTTCGACCCCTGCCGTCCAGCCGCCACCCAGTCATTGCACCACGGCTACGGAGTGGACTCTGACCAGTAGCTCGCATCGCGTCGAGCTACTCCTCGTCGATCTCGGATGACCTGGACCTAGGAGCCGCGCCGGAGCCGGATCCAGCGGTAGCCCCACCCGTTGAGCCGCAGGTCCGACTGCTTTCTCGACAGTGGTTCGTATTGGACGTCGCCGAAGACCTCGTATGCACCCGAGCTGGTCTCGACCGCGGTGAGGTCGACGGTGACCGGTACGTCGGCAAGGTTGTGCAACAGCAGAATGGAACCCTCCGGGGCGTCGAATCGATGCGCGAGGACGGAGCGCGGGAGCGGGACGTCCAAGACGCTCGGCGCGGTGGCGCCGATCTCGGGGCACTCCCGCAGCGTGCGGATGAGTTGCTCGAACCAGAGCAGCAGCGAATCCCGGTCTCGGCGTTGGGCGCGGACGTTGACCCGTTTCGGCGCATAGCCGCCGCGATTTCGAACCGGGCGGACGAGGAGGTCCGGCGGTGCGGTGGAGAAGCCTGCGCTACGGCTGCCGTCCCACTGCATGGGGGTGCGGATCGCTTCTCTCCCGCCGAGCTTGAGGTCCTCCCCCATCCCGATTTCCTCGCCGTAGCGCAGGACGGGCGTGCCCGGCATGGTGAACTGCAGCGAGTAGGCGAGCTCGATTCGTCGCCGCTCGCCGTTCATCATCGGCGCGAGTCGTCGTCGGATGCCACGGTTGTAGATACGCATGTCGGGCTTCGGTGCGAACGCGGCCATCACGTCGTTGCGCTGTTCGTCGGTCAGGCGGCTCAGATCGAGCTCGTCGTGGTTGCGCAGGAATGTCGCCCACTGCGCCATCTTCGGCAGCCGCGGCAGCGCTCGTAGCGCCTCGACGAGGGGTTCAGCGTCGCGGCGCGCCAAGGCCAGCCAGAGCTGGGCGTTGATCCCGAAGGCGAACATCATGTGAGCGCGATCATTGGGTCCGGGCTGGGCTGCCGCGCAGTACGCGGCCACATCGTCGGGGGCGACGTTGGCCTCGCACAGCAGGACCGCGTCCCCGGTTCGCCACTGCACGTCCTGGCGCCAGTCGTCGAGGATGGTGAAGTCGAGCGGGCCGGGATCGACACCTGGCGCAACCTGTTCCAGGACGAACGGGGCCGCGTCGATGCGAAAGCCGGACGCGCCCAGCTCCAGCCAGAAAGCCATCACCTTCTTGATTTCGGCGCGGACGGCCGGATTCGACCAATTCAGGTCCGGCTGGAAATCGTAGAAGCGGTGGAAATACCACTGTTTTGCCTGGCCGTCGAACGTCCATGTCTCGGTCTGCTCTCCCGGAAACACGATGCCCTGCCGTCGGTCCGGGGGCTCGGCGCCGCTCCAGACGTACCAGTCGCGGTAGGGCGAGTCGGGGTCGCTGCGGGCGGAAATGAACCACGGGTGCTCGTTCGACGTGTGGTTGACGACCAGGTCGAGCAGCAGCCGGATGCCGCGCTGGCCGGCCTGGGTCGCCAGCTCGGTGAAGTCACCGAGCGTGCCCAGGCGCGGATCGATGCCGTAGTAGTCGCTCACGTCGTAGCCGTTGTCCCGGCCCGGTGAGGGATGGATCGGGTTTAGCCACAGGCAGGTCACCCCGACCCGGGCCAGGTAGTCGAGTCGGCTGGTCAGGCCGCGCAGGTCGCCGCAACCATCACCGTTGGAGTCCTGGAACGAGTCAACCTCGACGCAGTAGATGACCGCTTCCTTGTACCAGCGTTCGGACACAATCACTCCGTTCCCCGATCAGCCGGACGCGCATCGTCCACCAGTGTGGGGGGTGATACGGCAGACGGAGTCGCCCTGGGCGAGCGTGTCGCCGGATGATACCCGCAGCTCACTCACCTGCCCGGCGTGCGGCGCGCGAAGTTGATTCTCCATCTTCATCGCTTCGACGACCGCCACTACCTGGCCCTCGCTGACGTCGTCACCGTCGGCGACCTCGACCTTCGTCACCGTCGCCTGCATCGGCGCGCTGATGATGTCGCCGGCGTCCTTCTCGGCTCGCTGGACCCGATCCCGGACCTGTTCGCGCACCGACACCAGCCGGGTGCTCTCCGGGTTCTCCAGCGCCGGCAGGTTGACAGCCAGCCACCGGCTGCCGATCCGCACCGCCAGCGAAGAGTCCGGTGCCTCGGCAGGGTCCGCGGTGGGGAGGTAGTCCTCCTCAATCCAGCGGGTGTGCACCGTGAAGCCATCGGATCCGTCGGAGATGAAAGCCGGATCGCGGAGTAACGCTGCGAAGAAGGGCAATGTCGTACGCACGCCGGTGATCTCGAATTCGTCGATGGCGCGGCGCGCCCGCTCGGTGGCCTGAGAACGGTCACGTCCCGTGACGATCAGTTTGGCCAATAGGGAGTCGAACTGACCACCGACCACCGTGCCCGCCTCGATGCCGCTGTCCAGTCGTACCCCGGGGCCGCCCGGCAGCCGCAGCCCGGTGATCATGCCGGTGGACGGGGCAAACTCGTTCGCGGGATCCTCGGCGTTGATGCGGAATTCGATGGCATGCCGCCCTCGGTCCTGGCCGGCCGACGTCACGGCCAGATCGAGCGGATGCCCGGCCGCGATCCGCAACTGCGCGCGGACGATGTCGACATCGACGCTCTCCTCGGTAGCCGAGTGCTCGACCTGCAGCCGGGTATTCACCTCGAGGAAGGAAAGCTCGCCTGCCGGTGCGAGCAGGAACTCGACCGTCGCGGCGTTGACGTACCCGGCAGCGCGGCAGATCGCAGCGGCGTGGCGCTCGAGGTCCGCGCGTTGCATCTCGCTGAGGAACGGCGCGGGAGCCTCCTCGACAAGCTTCTGGTACCGGCGCTGCAGCGTGCAGTCGCGCGTGCCGACTACGCTGACGTTGCCGTGGACGTCGGCCAGCACCTGCGCCTCGACGTGGCGTCCGCGCTCGACGTAGGACTCGACGAAGCACTCGCCGCGGCCGAACGCCGAGGTGGCCTCCCGAACCGCGGCCGCGAACTGGGCTTCGACATCATCAAGCGTCCGGGCGATTCGCAATCCGCGCCCGCCTCCTCCGTGCGCGGCCTTGATCGCGATCGGCAGGCCGTGTTGCCGCGCGAACGCGACCGCGTCGCCAGCGCCAACGGGACGCTCAGTGCCCGGCACCAGCGGCACACCTGCTTGAGCGGCGATCGCGCGAGCACGTACCTTGTCGCCGAGCGCGCGGATCACATCCGGCGGCGGTCCGATCCAGATCAGGCCCGCGTCCAGCACGGCCTGCGCGAAGTCGGCGTTCTCGGCAAGGAAGCCGTATCCCGGGTGCACGGCATCGGCACCGGCCCGCTCGGCAGCAGCGAGTAGCTTGGCGGCGTCCAGATAGGTCTGCGCGGGAGTCGCCCCGCCCAGCGCAACCGCCTCGTCTGCGAGGCGGACGAACGGTGCGCCGGCATCCGGGTCGGCGTAAACCGTCACGCTGGTCAGGGCTGCGTCGCGGCAGGCGCGCACGATCCGCAGCGCGATCTCGCCGCGATTCGCGATGAGCACCCTCGTCAGTTGGACGGTCGCAGCTGCCGTCACGCCCGAGCCTCGCTGCGCTCGTTCGGGCGGCAAAGCCCGATGACATTGGTTCGCTCGCTCACACCCGAGCCTCGCTGCGCTCGTTCGGGCGGCAAAGCCCGATGACATTGGTTCGCTCGCTCACACCCGAGCCTCGCCCGCGCGTGCCAGCACAGTGTGAGCCATTCGCACATGGACGTCGTCCACCATCTGCCCGTCCACCAGCGCAACTCCGGCTTCGCCTGCAGTGAGGACGAGGCGCGCATGCGCGACCTCCTCCGGCGACGGCGTGAACGTCTCGTGGGCCAGTTCGACCTGGCGCGGGTGGATGCAGAGCTTGCCCTGGTAGCCAATCCCGGCGCCAAGCCGTGCGTCAGTGCGGAAGCGTTCGTCGTCGCCGAGTTCGACGACGGCTTGGTCGATGGCCGGGACGCCGGCGAGATGCGCTGCCAGGCACACCTGGCTGCGGGCGTACAGCACTTCCGCCCCTTCCGGACTACGGCGTCCGCCGATGTCGGCGATGTAGTCCTCGGCGCCGAAGTACCCCGCGCTCAGCCCCCCGGTGAGCAACGAGCGGGCGTCCGCCACGCCGAGCACGGTCTCGATGCCGCCGACAATCACAGCTGACGACCAGGACAGGCTCGCGAGAGCGTCGTGCACGCGCCGCAGCTGTTGCACCGTGCTCAGCTTCGGCACGACGATGCCCGCAGCTGCGCACTCGGCCGCGATGGCCAGGTCGTCAGAGAACCATGCCGAGTCGACCGGATTGACGCGCACCAGGATCGTGCTCGTCTCGCTCGGATCCAGTGCGTCTATCGCGGCGGCGGCGATGCGGCGGGCGGCTTCCTTCTCGGGCAGCGCCACGGCATCCTCGAGATCGACCACGGCGACGTCCGGCGCGAAGCGTGGGATCTTTGCGATGAGCGCGGGCTTGTTGCCGGGCATGAACAGCATGCTGCGGATCCGCGCGATCGGGCTCGCTGGCATCGGCGCGTCAGCCAGCCACGTCCGCCGGGCGGCGTCGCATCATCGCGGCCCGCACGGCCACGCAGATCACGGCACCGCGTTGGTTGACGCCACGATGCTCGAAGGTGACGATGCCGACGTCCGGCCGCGACTTCGACGGACGTGCGTCGAGGACCTCGGTGACTACCTGGACGGTGTCACCGGCAAATACCGGGGCCGGGAAATCCACGCGGGAGAAGCCAAGATTCGCGACCGTCGTGCCGAGTGTCAGTTCCGGGACGGCCAAACCGACAACGAGTCCGAGCGTGAACAGGCTGTTGACCAGGGGGCGGCCGAACTCGGTGGTCGCCGCGAACTCGGCGTCCAGGTGCAACGGCTGCGGGTTCATCGTCATCGTCGAGAACAGGACGTTGTCGGTCTCGGTGACCGTGCGTGTCGTGACGTGCTGGACGCGAAGACCGGGTTCCAGCTGCTCGAACCACATCCCCGACATCGGCTCAGACCTCCGTGTTCGGCGCGGCACCGACTGCCTGCTGCACCGCATGTAGCCCGGCCGCATCGTCCATCGCGGTGATGTCCCCCTGCGGCGCTCCGTGCTCCACGACGTCTCGCAGCAGCCGGCGCATGGTCTTGCCGGTTCTCGTCTTGGGCAGTGCAGAGGTCAGATACACCTGACTCAATCGGGCGTAACCACCCAACTGTGAGGACACCGCGTCGGCTACCTCCTGCTTGACCTGGCCTGGGTCGGCGCCGTCAAGCAGGGTCAAGAATGCGATCGGGACGGTTCCTTTCGTCGGGTCGGACACGCCGACGACTGCCGCCTCGGCCACCTGCCGGTGGGCCGTCGCGATGGCCTCGATCTCCAGCGTCGAGATTCGGTGGGCCGCCACATTGATGACGTCATCGGCCCTACCGAGCACCCACAGGTGCCCGTCGCCGTCGACGACGGCCTCGTCGTTGGTGCAATAGCAGCCGGGGAAGCGGCTGAAGTACGCGTTGTGATAGCGCTCCGGGTCTTCCCAGACGTTGCGCGCCAGGGTGGGGAACGGCTGGGTCAGCACGAGATTGCCCTTCGTGCCCGGCGATACCGGCTTTCCTTCGTCGTCGACGACCTGGTAAGCGTGACCAGGGACGGCCGTACCCGTCGAGCCGGGCTTGAGCGCTTCCGCGCCGGCAACCGGATAGGCCCAGGTCGACCCGGTCTCGGTCTGTCCATAGGCGTTGACGACCGGAACCCCTCCGCCGAGGTGCTCCGTCGCCCAGCCGAAGGTGTCTCCATCGAGCGGTTCGCCCTGAACGGTGACCAGCTGGAGGTCCGCAAGCGGATGCGCGGCGGCCAGCTCGTCGCCGTACTTGCGCAACATCCGGAGCAGCGTCGGGGCACCGAGCACCTTCGTTACCCCGTGCTTCTCGCAAATCTCGTAGAACCGGGCGTTGGACGGTGTGTCCATCGCCCCTTCGAAACAGACGATCGTCATCCCGTTCGCCAGCCCGCCGACGACTGCCTGGATCGGGAAGGTCAGCCACCCGACGTCCGCGGCCACCCAGTACACGTCGTCCGGCTGCGGGGCGACCTGCCACAAGACATTCGCCCAGGTGCCGAGCAGGAACCCGGCGACGCTGTGCACGACTCCCTTCGGCTTGGCCTCGGTGCCACTGGTGAAGATCAGGAATGCCGGGTCGTTCGCCTCCAGCTCCGCAACGGGAACACCTTCGGGTGCCAGATTCAACGCCTCGGCGTATGAGGTTTCGTCTGCGCCGAGGGGCAGGTTGCGGCCCGTGCGATCCACGACGACGGTGTGCGCTACGGAGTCGAGCTTGCCGCGGGCGGTACGCAACGTTTCCAGCAGCGGCGTGAGTTTGCCCCGGCGGTACGCGGCGTCGAGCACGACGACCAGCTTGGCGCGCGATGCCTGCAAGCGGGCCGTCACAGCGTCCGCCCCGAAGCCCGAGAACAGCACCGTGTAGATCGCGCCGATCCGGTTGCAGGCATGTATTGCGGTGAACGCCTCGACGCAGTTCGGCATGTAGATCGCCACGACGTCGCCTCGCGTCACGCCGAGCCAGGCAAGCGCTCCCGACAGGCGGAGCACTTCGTCCGCAAGCTCGGTGTAGGTGACGCTACGAACGTCACCCGGCTCGCCCTCCCAGATGACGGCAGCCTTGTCCGCTGTCGCCGGGTCCTCGGCCCACCGGTCGACGCAGTTGTCCGCGACATTCATCGTTGCGCCGTCGAAGTAGCTGAAGTCCCCGAGCTCGCCGGTGCGCACCGTCGTCCACGGTTGGGTCCAGCGCTGCTGCTCGGCGACCCACGTCCAGTAGGTGTCCGGACTCTGCTCGTCCAATTTGCGGGCCGCGCCGAGCAGGTCCGCCTGGGAGGAGGACCGCCATGCGGCACGCAACGGTTGCAGCGGCGTGGAAAGCAACTGGCTCAGGTTGTCCGACATTGGCTACCTTCCGGTGGACTGCTCGGGCTTGTTCGGGCCTGTAGCCGTTATACGGGGCTCACGTGATGATGTCGTCGTTGCGGACCGCGCGACCAGCCGTCGGCATCGGCGAGACGCAATACCAACTCGGCGCGCAACGCTTCGGGCTCCACGACCGCGTCGACCACCAGCTCACTCGCCAGACGCAGCAGGTCGATGTCGGCGCGTTGCTCCTCGATCCGGTCGCTGATGTACGCGTCGCGCTGTTCCACATCGTCGATCTCGGCGATCTTCTTGGCATACATCGCGTTCACCGACGCCTCCGCCGCCATCGGCCCGATGGTCGCAGTCGGTAATGCGATCGACGCGCGCGGTTCGAATCCGGGGGCACACATCGCGTAATAGCCGGCCGCGTAGGACTTGCGGATGATGACTGAGAATTTCGGCACCTCCGCGCTGGCCATCGCTGTGATCATCTTGGCGCCGTGGCGAATGATGCCCAGTCGCTCGACCGCAGCGCCGACCATGAAGCCGGGCACGTCGTGCAGGAAGACAAGGGGGATGTTGAACGCGTCGCACAGGGTGATGAACCGCGCCGCCTTGTCTGCAGAGTCAATGAAGATCGCGCCGCTGCGAACCTGTGGTTGGTTGGCGACGATGCCGACCACCCGGCCGTCCAGGCGGGCGAGCCCGACCACCATCTCCTGCGCCCATCGGCTCTTGATCTCGAAGAACGAGCCCGCGTCGACGAGCCGGTCGATCACCTCGCCGATGTCGTAACTCGTGGACTCGTCGGCGGGTATCACGCCCGCCCAATCGGCGCGCATCGGTGGCGCAGCGGACGCGTGCGGCGCACGGTGCTCCCAGTCGTCGGGCAAGTAGGACAGCAGCAGCCGCGCCGCCGCGATGGCCTCCCAGTCCGAGGTGAAGACCTCGTCGCCGCAGCCGGAAACGGTCGCGTGCATCATCGCTCCGCCCATCTCCTCCAGCGTGGTGCGCTCGCCGGTCACCTTCTCCGCAACCCGTGGGGACGCCAGGTACATGGACGCGTTGCCCTCGACCATCCCCACCCAGTCGGTGAAGGCAGGCATGTACGCGCCGCCGGCCGCGGACGGACCGAGCAGGCAGCAAAGCTGCGGCACCCGCCCGGAGAGTGCGACCTGCAACTGAAAAATCCGCGAGGCGCCGCGCCGATCGGAGAAGAATCCGAGCTGATCGGTGAGCCGACCTCCCGCGGAGTCGACCAGATAGATCACTGGGAGCAGATCGCGATCGGCTCGCTCGAGAATGCGGATCTGCTTCTCGCAGGTCAGCTCGCCCCATGATCCGGCTTTCACAGCGAAATCGTGCGCGATCACCGAGACCCTTCTGCCGTCGATACGGCCGACCCCGGTGCGCACTCCGTCGGCAGGCATGCCGGCAGCCTCCGCGTTGGCGAGCAACCCGTCCTCGACCCAGCTGTCGACGTCCAGGAGCACAGCGAGTCGCTCGGCAACCGGCAGCTTGTCCGGCCAGCGAGCGCTGTCGGCGCCACGCTCGGCAGCGACAATCGCGGTACGGACAGTTCCGGCCGCACTGTCGGCTTCCGAATCGTCGTCGAGCGAGGTCATGCAAGAAGTCCCTTGGCCAGGATCTCGAGCTGGATCTCATCGGTACCGCCCCCGATGCGCAGCACCCGCACGTCCCGGTAATGACGTGCGACCGAGGTCTCCTCCAGGAAGCCGGCACCGCCGTAGATCTGGACACACCCGTCCACGATGTGGTTCGCGGCGATCGCAGCCTGGTACTTGGCCATGGCGGTCGACCTGGCCGCCTCCGGATGTCCGGCGTCCAGTCGCGCTGCGGCGCGGTAGGTGAGCAGTTGCGCGCACTCGAATTCGATGGAAAGGCCTGCGATCCGGTGCCGCATCGTCTGCAGGGAGATCAGTGGCGCGCCGAACACCTCGCGGTCGCGGGCGTAGCTCGTCGCGGCCTGCAGGCACTCGGCCGCGTGGCCCAGCCCCATTCCGGCCAGCGTGAGCCGCTCCATCTGGAACGCGTCCATGATCTGGTGGAAACCCTGGCCGACGATGCCGAGCACCGCGTCGTCGCTGACCACGCAGTCACTCAGCACGACTTCGCGGGTGTCGGAGGCGTGCCAGCCCATCTTGCGCAACGGCGCACCGAACGACAGACCTGGATTGTCGGCGTCCACGATGAACGTGGTGATCCCGCGGTGACCGTCAGGTGACGTCCGAGCGGCGATCACGAAGACATCGGCGAGGCCGGCGTTGGTGATGAACATCTTCGTACCGTTGAGCTGGTAACCACCGTCGGTGCGCGTCGCGCGGGTGGTGATCCCGGCGACGTTGGATCCGGTGCCGGGCTCAGTCACAGCGATCGCCGCGATCTGCTCGCCCGCGATGACACCGGGTAGGTAGCGGGCTCGTTGCGCCGCGGTGCCGAAGCGCGCGATGTGCGGTGCCGACATGTAACCGCTCACCAAGGCGGTGACTGCAATCCCGCCGCTGGCGCGCGTCAACTCCTCGGCGAGAATCGTGATCGCCAGCAGGTCGCCGCCGCTGCCGCCGTCCGCTTCAGGCACGGCGAGACCGAGCAGGCCGGCGCTGCCCATTTCCTTCAACAGCGCGGCTGGCGGGCGGCCTGCGTCCTCGGATTCCTGGACCACAGGTCGTACCTGGCGGTCGACGAACGACCGGACGCTGCTGCGGAACGCGACGTGTTCTTGATCGAGTTCCCAACTAGCGGTTTCGGTCATCACGGACTCCTCGTTCTACCAGCTACTAACTAACGTTCATTAGCAACGTATGCTTTGCCGGTGACGAGGTCAATGACGATCACCCGCGCGGTCGTTCTCGATGCGGCGTGTGCGCTGTTCGCCGACCGCGGTTACCGGGCCGCCTCGATGAAGGACATCGCGACCTCGCTCGGCGTTCGGGCTCCGAGTCTGTACAACCACGTCACGTCCAAGCAGGACATTCTGTACGCGATCATGGATAAGGCTATGGACCGCGCGATCGGTGCACTCGACGATGCTCTTGCGGGGGTCGACGACATCACCGAGCAACTGCGCGCAGCGACGCAGTCGTTGGTCCTCGACTTCCTCCGCTACCCGGCGGAGGTGACGGTCTGCAACAACGAGGTGCGCAGCCTCGACGCGCTGAACCGCGATGCCATCATCAGCAAACGCGACCGATACGGCGCGCGCGTGCGCCGCATTATCGAACGGGGTTGCCGGAGCGGAATGTTCCACACCTCGTCGCCGCGGCTCGCGGCGTTCGCGGTTCTCGAGATGGGCAACGGGGCCAAGGCCTGGTTCAAACCAGGCGGGCGCTACACGGATGCCTCCGTCGCCCGTCAGTACGGCGAGTTCGCCTTGCGCATCGTGGGATACACCGACCAGCGCTAGGCTGCCCAGCGTGTATCTCGAGGACTACGCGCCCGGCTCGGTGTTCTCCCTCGATCCGGTATCGGTGACCCAACAGGACATTATCGAATTCGCACTCAGCTACGACCAGCAACCGTTTCACACTGACCCGGTCGCGGCCGCGGACGGCCCGTTCGGCGGAATTATCGCCAGCGGTTGGCAGACCTGCGCACTGACCATGCGCGCTTTGGTCGCGGGGTACTTCTCGCCACTGTCCAGCCTGGGCTCACCGGGTATCGACGAGATCCGATGGCCGGCCCCGGTCCGCGGCGACGACGTCCTTACCGTAAACGTGACCGTTCTGGAGAACCGGCCGTCGAGTAGCAAGCCGGACCGGGGCATCATCCGTAGTCACATTCAGACCATGAATCAGAACGGTGTGGTGGTGTTGACCATGACCGCGATCAACGTCATTCGCACTCGAGCCTGAACCGTTCACCGACACGCGCGACGTGCGTGCGGGCCCCCAGGGTGCGGACCCGCGCGCAGCGTCAACGCAGATTGACATCACCGCCATCGTCAATATAGATTGACGCCATGAAGGACGGAACACAGCTCGCCGCACAGGCTGCGGACAAAGACCCTGCAGTCGGGCTGCATGCGGTGGCCGCGCTGCGTGAGCTCGCCGACCGGCTCGAGGTTCTGCAGGTCGCTAACGCGCGCAAGGCGGGTTGGTCCTGGCAGCAGATCGCCGACTGCGTCGGCGTCAGCAAGCAGGCGGTGCACAAGAAACATGGCACGCCTCGGCGGATCATGGCAATGACTTGATCCGAGGCGCGGGTCTGGACATGGAGGAGCTCAGGACCGAAGCCCGGATCAGGGCCGCCCAGCTGGCCGCGTAGACCTCCTCTGCGGCGCCGCGCACTGTCTGCAGTGTCCGCCGGAGCGCCAGGACGCCGCATTCGACGCATGCACGAGGTCAATACGTACATGGTCATGCCGTGCGCGACATGGGTATCAGGTTTGCGAGTTGACGTATTCGACCAGTCCGGCGACGTCCTCCGGTACCAGTCGGCCGATGGCACCGCTGGAGTAGACCGCGGTCATCACCGACCCGTCCGGCGCCAGGACGAAGCCGGTGGACTGCAGATGGTGCGGGGTCTCGTTGGTGTACGCGCCGGTGACCGCGGCGACCTTGTCGGCGTCCGCGCTGTGCCCGACCGGGAACGAGAGGTGATGTTTGTCGACGAGCGCGGCGCTGGTCGCTTCGTCGTCGACGGACAGGGCAACAACCTTGATACCCACCTCGGTCAACCTGTCCTGCGCACGGGAGAACGAGGCCAGCTGGGCGTTGCAGTACGGACACCACGACCCGCGGTAGATCAACACCACACCGAAGGAGCCGGCGAGATCCTCGGGCAGCGAGATGGTGCCGCCGCCCACGGCCGGGATGTCGAGTGCGGGGAAGCTCTGGCCATTCTGTAACAGCGACATTCGATATCACTCACTCTCGGTAGCGGGCTGGAACGTCCACCGTGCGTGCTCGCTTGTTGGACTGTCAAGTCCAGTTCGCGTACTGTCGAGACAATGACTGCGCAGACCTCCCGGCCGCGTCGCCTCACCGACCGCGGCGCTGCCACCCGGGCGCGCATCATCGCGGCCGCCGCCGACCTGATCTACCTGCGTGGAGTCGGCGGTACCAGCATGGACGACGTCATGCACAACAGCGCCACCAGCAAGTCCCAGCTTTATCACTACTTCGCCGACAAAGACGCGCTCGTGGCTGAGGTGATCGCGCTGCAGACCAGCCGGGTGCTCGCCGCCCAAGAGCCTTACCTGCGCAAACTCGATACCGTGGCCGGGCTGCGCCGGTGGGCCGCCGCGCTGATCGAGACGAATCGAGCAACCGGCGGCGTTGGGGGGTGCCCGATCGGATCACTGGCCAGCGAACTGGCCGAGCAGTCCGACTACGCCCGCACGCTGGTGACCGCCAGCTTCCACACCTGGGAATCGCACCTAGTGAGGGGCCTGGAACGGATGCGCGACCACGGCGAACTCGCACCTGACGCCGACCCGCGCGACCTCACTACCGCGATCATGAGTGCCCTCCAGGGCGGGCTACTGCTGGCCCAAACCACTCGCAGCACTCGGCCACTCGAACTAGCACTCGATATGGCCATCGGCCACGTCACCCAACACCAGGGTCATCCGGTACCCCGTGGTGCCCTGCAGTGTTCAATGGCAAATGAGTGACATGATCTCCCGATCGAGATCGTGCGCGCGCATCTCATCTGCTGAGTCCGCCCATCGGTCGCAGTCGCGCCTTGTGCCGACGGTGATCGGCCTCGACGACGTTGTTGGCGTGCTGCCCGGTGACACGCTGTGCGCCAAGTCGGAGTGGAACTGGGGTCTGGCAGGTAACTCCCAGCGTCCGCCCAGGTGCACTGAAGCCGGGTCGGCGATAAATGAGTTGTGACAACGACGATCCCATTTCTCGACGCCACAAGCTGTGTCGCCGGTCAGCAGCCTTCCGCTCACCGATCGTCGGTGGCTACCACACGGGCCCGCATCGACGCCGCCGTGCGACTGGGCGCAGCGATCGGACTATGGGGCAGCCTGTTGCTGGTCAGCTACTGGTGGGCCACCGGCGGTGGGTTCCAGGCTCTGGGGTCCTGGACCGCCGGCCTGACGTCCACCGGCCGGCTCACGGGTCTGCTCGCCTCGGTCCTGCTGCTGGTACAGGTGCTGCTGATGTCGCGGCTGCCGGTGCTGGAGCACGCGTTCGGACAGGAACGGCTGGCGCGCATCCACCGCTACGTCGGGTTCAGCTCGTTCAACCTCATGCTCGCCCATATCGTTCTGATCGCGTGGGGTTACGCCGCCGGCAACGTGACCTCCACCCCGGCGACGCTGTGGGGATTGATCGTGGATTACCCCGGCATGCTGCTCGCCACCGCGGGCACCCTCTGCCTGGTCATGGTTGTCTTCACCAGCGTCAAGGCCGCCCGCCGCAAGCTGCGCTACGAGTCATGGCATCTGCTACACCTCTACGCCTATCTAGGTGTCGGGCTCGCCCTGCCACATCAGCTGTGGACCGGCAAGGACTTCCTCGCCTCGACGGCCAGGACCGTGTTCTGCTGGGGCCTGTGGGCCGCCGCCGCGGCAGCGGTCCTGACCTGGCGGGTCGCTCTGCCGCTATGGCGCAGTGCGCGCTACGGACTGCGGGTGTCCGCCGTCGTCCCCGAGACCGGCGGCCTGCTCTCGGTGTACATGACAGCCCGACGCCCCAATCACCTGACGGCCGAGGCCGGCCAGTTCTTCAACTTCCGGTTCCTCAACGGCCGCGGTTGGACCCGGTCGCACCCCTACTCGCTCTCGGCCACCCCGGACCGTGGCGGACTGCGCATCACCGCCAAAGTGGTCGGCGACGGCAGCGCCGCACTTCGTACGCTGCGCCCGGGCACCCGCATCCTGACCGAAGGCCCCTACGGACGACTCAGCGCGCCCGCGCCCGCACACGCCGCGGAATCGCGCTCATCGGCGCCGGCGTCGGCGTCACCCCATTGCGCGCACTGGCCGAGGCCTTGCCCTACGCCCCGGGCGAGGCCGTCTTGCTGTACCGCTACACCGGCCGACCACTGTTCGAAGGGAGCTCAGCGCGCTTGCTGAGCAACGCGGCCTGAAGATCATCTGGCTGCCCGGGCACCGGCGCGATGCCGGCTCCTGGCTCGGCGACGGCATCGGCACCACCACCGACTTGACGGCACTGACCCACTGGGTCCCCGACATTGCCGCACGCGACGCCTACGTCTGCGGTCCCGAACCGTGGGCCGAGGACGTCCGCCGCACCACGCAGGCCGCTGGCCTGTCCGCCGACCATTTCCATGTCGAAAGCTTTGGGTGGTAACAGGTCATGAAACGAATCTCCTACGCGGTGATGAGCACGCTGACCGCGCTGGTCCTGCTCTTCGGCTACCGCACCTCCACATCCTCAAGCACCACGAGCAGCGGCATGGTCGCGATCGGCGCGTCGGCGCCCACTACAGCAAGCTCGACCGGCAGTGGCCAGACGACCAGCGGCGCCAGCTCACCCCCGACTGGCACCAGCTCGCCGAGCTCTACGACAGGTAGCACCCCCAGCGCCCCGACAGCGGCGAAGACGGTCACCGGTACCGCTGCCCAAACCCGGTACGGGCCGGTGCAAGTGCAGATCACCGTCCAGGACGAAAAGGTCACCAACGTCTCAGTCGTCGAGTACCCGAACAACAACGGCCGAGACCAGGAAATCAACTCCAGCGCGCTT
>JALZAI010000208.1 GCA_030948475.1 Actinomycetota bacterium | reverse complement strand
GCCAGAGGGGTGCCGGATCGGCGCTGAACACGTCGTCCGCCGAGCCGTCGACGACGTCCAAGATCTGCAGCCCACGCCACCTTGGGTTGTCGCCCAGATCGATCACGGTCGGTCGTGTGGACGGGTGCCAGGAAGCGAGCAACCACTCGCCATTCGCGTCGCGAAACGCCTCGAACCGCGATCGCATTAGCGCTTCAGCCGTCGGCGGCCACACTCGATTCCCCACCGCGGGATTGTCGCAACCCCGGATGCCCGGTCCCAGCTCTGCACTAGCTGTGCTGGACACACCGAACCGCCCAGGGTCGAACCTCGAGCCGTTCTTCGGGGACCGACTGCCCGCACACCTCGCATATGCCGTAGGTGCCGTCGGCAACACGACATCGAGCGCGACGTACCTCCTCCAGCATCGCGAGCAGGTGCTCCTGTGCCGACACAGCGGCGAGACGGTCGACAGCCATCGAGGTCCCTTCGCCGACACGCTTGCCGAATGAGATCGTGCCGAGCTCGCCGGCCGGCTTGGTCAACTCGGCCAGCTGAACTTGAAGCTGCTCCTCCCGATCAGCCAAGAGACGCTCGACATCAACATTCACCTCGCCAGAGTAGGACGTCCCGATGACGGGACAGCCTCCAACAGCGGCTCGCATTAGTCGCCAGCCCTACACAGCCTGCCGGAAGCATCAAACCTGAGGCGTAGCCGGGCGCGCGGACCCGTCGATCTCGCGCGTTTCTCTGTTAGCCAGGTTGCGCGCAGATCCGTAGGTTCGCTCGCAACGTCATCCGGAGGCGGCGCTCTACAGGGCAAACAGTTGCGAGGGGTCGGAGAAGGCTTTGAACTCCATCGCGTTGCCTGACGGGTCGAGAAAGAACATCGTCCATTGCTCCCCGGGCTCGCCCGAAAACCGAACATGGGGTGCGATCACGAAATCGACGCCGGCGTCGGTCAGTCGCCGGGCCAGCGCCTGGAACCGCTCGACACTGAGGACGAGGCCGAAGTGCGGCACCGGAACGTCATGGCCGTCGACCGGGTTGGCGCCAGCGACCGCGGTGTATCCGTCGACCTGGTGGGTTACGAGTTGGTGGCCGTCGAGATTCCAGTCGATCCAACGCTGCGCGGATCGGCCGCAGGCAAGCCCAAGGGTCTCTCCGTAGAACTTGCGCGCCTCGCCGATGTCGCTGACCGGCACCGCGAGATGGAACGGAGGCAGGGAGCCGACGGCAGCCATGGGAAGCACAGTAGTGCGGCGCAATTTCAACCGTCCCGAAACTCTCGGACTGCTTCGCCGACGGCTTCGATCGACTCAACCGGGATGGGGTCGAGGACGAGCTGCAGGTGTCTGGCGCCGGCGTCGGCCATCGCGCGCAGGTGCGCTGGGAGGTCGGCCACGAGAACGGGTCGGACGGCGCGGTCGTTGTAGGTTTCGCCCATCAGCCGTCCGAACCCGTCCGGCAACTGCACCAACACCGCTGCTGTCGCCTCGACCTCGCCCGGCGCGCGGCCCGCCTGTTCTACGGCGTCGTCAACTCGGGTACGTAGGACTGCGAACTCTGCGGCGTCGTTTCCGTAATCGCTCCACCAGACGTTCCACGCATCCACGTGCGGCAGGCCGATACGCATCATGCGCGGGCTGACCGAGCCGAGCATGAGCGGCGGGCCACCGGGGCGCACTGGTCCCGGGGAGAGAACACAGTCGGCAACGTCGTAGTAGGCGCCGCGGAAATCGCTGCGCCCGCTGCGAAGGAGCTCGCGGATGATCGTGAACCCCTCCTCGAAGCGCGAGACCCGCTTGTCGTACGGAAAGCCGAACGCCGTGTACTCCCGCTCGTTCCAGCCCGCACCGAGACCGAGGATCAGCCGCCCACCCGAGATCGCGTCGACCGTCGCGGCAAGCTTGGCCAACATGGCCGGCGTGTGAAAACTCGTCGATGCGACGAGCGGGCCCAGCTCGACCCGTTCGGTCACCGACGCCAAGCCGGCAAGTGCCGTCCACACTTCCCACGGCCCGCGCACCTCGCCGTTGGGCAGGTCGTAAAGCAGGTGGTCACCCAGCCAGATCGAGTCGAACCCGGCGTCTTCAGCCGCCCCAGCCATGGCAACCATCTCCGGCCAAGGCACCGCACGCTCGACTTCCGGCAACTGCACCCCGACGCGACAAGACATCGCCCGAACCTAGTACGCAATCGGAGGGCTCAGGTGCTGCGCAACTTCGGCCGGGCCGCAGCGCCGGGCAGAGCAAGAAGCACGATCTCGTCCACCGATGACACGATGCTCGCGCTCACGCCGCGATCCGGGCGCGTAGCCTGTCGGTGCCTACGCCATGCGTGCTCCGCTGCGAATCAATCTATGGTGGACACCCCGCTTCCCAACTCGGTGAGGTGCTCATGGCACAGGTTTCAGGGTTTGACCCGGCACTACACCGTGGACGCGCGAGTGTGGACCATTGTGGCCAGGGTGGTACCGAATGCACGGCGGAGCCAGAATTCTCGGTGGTCGGTGTTCACCAGACGATTTCGGCGTGCGCACGGCACCTCGCCGGCGCCGTCCGCGAAGCAGAGGGCATGCCGCCGAGACCATGACCAGGTGCGCCCCGCTCAGGTTCGCCTCCAATCGGACGAGATCCGTTGTTCTCCAGGGAGCGGACCGCCTCGCTCTGCGCACCAATCGGTGCGTATGGGGACGTCCGCAGCCAGGCGAAAGAGCGTTTGAGTGAAGACGATCCTGAATATCCTGTGGCTTCTTCTCAGCGGCCTGTGGATGGCTCTCGCCTACATCGTGTTCGGCCTCATCACATGCATCACGATCATCGGCATCCCCTTCGGCATTGCGTCGTTTCGCATCGCCAACTACGCGCTGTGGCCGTTCGGTCGTACGGTTGTCCGGCGCCATGACGCCGGTGGGTGGTCGGCTATCGGCAACCTCGTCTGGGTATTGGTCGCCGGATTGTGGCTGGCCATAGGACACATCTTCTCCGGAGTTCTGCTATGTATCACGATCATCGGCGTCCCATTCGGAATCGCGAACTTCAAGATGATTCCGGTGTCGCTGCTGCCGCTCGGACGGCAGATCGTGCGCATCGGACAGCCCTACGGAAACCTATAACTTCACGGCTCCGCCGTCGCGCTAGAGGGCCACACGCGTAACCGTCTGATCTCGCGCACGCCGGCCGGTCCGGGCTTGGCGCGCAGATAGGACTGTATGCGCCACCGCGGCGAGGCGGGATTCGACCCAACACTCCGTTCATGACGGTGATCCGCGATGCCGTCGTGGCCGGTGTGTGGGCCGCCTACCGCGCAGGATCGGGAGTTATTCAATCGTGCTGTCGTCAGCTTTCGGCGCGCGTTACGTTCGACAAGCCGTGCGGTCGAGGAGCGCTCGTCACGCTGAGTCTGTCAGCGTTGCCGTGCTGGTGTCCGCCGTGCTTGTGAGCGCGTGCGCGTCGAAGCCGCATTCAGTAGCGAAGCCTGGGGGGTTCTCGCCACAACCGGGTGGTTCACATGCCGGGGGACGCGCCGAGCAGCACGATGTGATGGTCCCTGCCGGCGCGATTTCGGTCCGTGTCTGCGCGACCGGCTCGAACCGACGACACCGTTCGGCACCCACGGTCGTCATCTTCGACAATGCGACCGCCACCCGCATGACCATCATCTTCAACGCGGCTCATCGGGCGAAGAGTGACTTCGTCTGCTCGGCTGGCGGCATCGGCCGGCTGTACACGGTGAACTTCGTCAACCGGCAAGGACCGAAGCAACCTGTCGACGTCACACCAGGATGCCGACCGGAGATGACGAACGGTTACGCCACCTCGAACGACACCGGCACTGTCCTCGCCGTCCTTCGGGACCTAACCGGCCCGGGCTGAGCACGTAGGTGCGAACAATCGCCCGCACCACTAGCCGCTGACGCTGCCAACGAGCGCATGCCGCTCGCGCCGAGCCGTCTGATCTCCCGCACGTCGGCGTCGGCGGGGCGCAGTAGGGCGCCTTCGGTTGACAATGGGCGCTCGACGCCACATAGTTAAGCACATGCCTAAGTGTTCGGAACTGGACCTGGCATTCCAGGCACTCGGCGATCCGACCCGCCGGGCGTTGGTCGAACAGTTGACGCTGGGGCCGGCGTCCGTCAGCGA
>JALZAI010000204.1 GCA_030948475.1 Actinomycetota bacterium | reverse complement strand
GGCGATAGCGCTGACGCCGGCGGCGCAGCGGGCAGCGGCGCTGCAGCGCACGATGACGGCCGGATCTCTTGCGCTGGCTTCCGGAGATCGGTCGCGCGCCCGCACCCTATTCGAGCGCGCGGTCGTTGACGCAGCGCCGGGCAGCTCCCGGGCCGAGGCGCTCGTCCGGCTGGCCGATGTCTCGCACCCTCTAGGTAACGGACTCTCGGTCTGTGACCGGGCGTTGGCGCAGACCGGCACCGACGCTGCGCTGCGCAGCCGCATCCACCGCACGCGCGGCGCGATCGCGTACTTCCTGGGTGATGTGCCAGCCGCCGAGGAGCACGCCCGGCTCAGCCTGGACCATGCCGAACGAAGCGGGGACGCCAAAGCCCTGGGCGCGGCGCTTGCTGAACTGGCTCACTGGACGTACTGCGGCGGGGGAGGCCTGCGCCGCGACCTGTTCGACCGCGCGATCGCGCTGGACCCCTCAGCCGGTGCGCTGGCTCCGCTCAGCCACCTGGCTAAAGTGCTGATGGACAACGACAGTCTCGACGAGGCACGCAGACTGTTGCAGCGCCTGCTTGCCACCGCCATGGAGTGCGGCGACCTGCACGCCGCGTCCACCCACCTGTTCCACCTGGCCGAGCTCGAACTCTGGGCGGCGAACTGGGACGTCGCCCTCGAGCACGCTGAGGAGAGTCTGCAGCTGCGCCAGCACACCGAACAACCCAGCGCCCCGCTGTACGTCAAGGCGATGGCGCAAGCCTGCCGCGGGCTGGTCGATGAGGCTCGACATCAGGCCGAAGCCGCTCGCGACGAGGCCGAGCGCGCCGATGACGTCGTCTTCCGGATCCAAAGCATGCACGTCCTGGGATTCGTCGAGTTGACCCTGGGACATTGCGAAGCCGCGATCGTCCATCTCGGCCAGGCAACCGAGCTGCTCCGGCCTCGGTGGAGCAATGAGTTCGGCGACTGCCATGTCGTCCCAGACACGATCGAGGCCCTCGTGGGTGTCGGGAATTTCGTTCGCGCGGACGACTTGACGTCATGGATGGAGGATGTGGGCCGCAAGACCGGACGAGCGTGGACGCTCGCGAGTGCAGCTCGCTCGCGCGCGCTCGTCTCGGCGGGACGCAACGACCTGCCGAGCGCCTGCGCCGCGATCGAAGACGCGCTGGTCGCGCACGACCGACTTGCGATGCCCTTCGATCTGGCTCGCACGCTTCTGCTGCAGGGCGTCCTGTACCGCCGGACGAAGCGCAGAGCCGCTGCACGCGAGTCTTTCGAGCAGTCGCTCGCAATCTTCGATCGGCTCGGGTCGCCGCTCTGGACCGCGAGAGCCCGCGCGGAGATTGCCCGGCTCGGAGTGCGAACCGAGGCGCAAACCGAACTCACCCCGGTGGAGGAACGGATCGCCGCCCTCGTTGCCGACGGACGGATGAATCGCGAGATCGCAGCCGCGTTGTCGCTCAGCCAGAAGACGGTCGAGGCGAACCTGTCTCGGATGTACCACAAGCTCGGCATCAAGTCGCGGGCCGGGCTCGTCGCCAGGCTTGCGGAGCGCGCGTTCATCGGTGGCCGCGCGAAGTCGTAGGGATTCTCCCGATTACGCGTCGCGCCCACGCGCATAACGTCACCAGTGTGAGCGAACACTTCCTCGTCGAGCGGTACTGGCCAGGGGTCGACCGTGACCAGCTGACCTCGGCCACGTCCCGCCTCGGCACCGCCGCTCGCGAGCTCGCCGCCGTGGGCCATGCGGTCCGCGTACTGAACTCGGTGTTCATCGCGGCCGACGAAGTCGTCCTCTCGTTGTTCGAGGCCGCGACCGAGGACGACGTGGTCGAGGTAAATCGGCGCAGCGGCGTTCCGTTCGACCGAGTGCAGCAGGTGCAGGTGTGCTCGGCACGCCCACGAAGGGGGATCCATGCAGACTCAGCCGATTTCGGCACTCCGTGAGGCCATGCGCGGCCATCTACTGGTCGCCGGTGACGACGGGTACGACCAGGCGAGGCGATTGTGGAACGCAACCGTCGATTCAACCCCGGAGGCGATCGCACGGTGTGCCGACCGTGAGGACGTCCAGCGCGCGGTCTCCTTCGCCATTGACCACGGCCACCCGATCGCCGTGCGGGGCGGCGGTCACAGCATTCCCGGCTTCTCGACGTGCGACGGCGGATTCGTCATCGATCTGACCCTCATGCGCGGCATTACTGTCGATCCCGACGGTCGCTCGGCGCGTGCGCAGGGTGGCGTGACGGTCGGCGAGTTCGACGACGCGACGCAGAAGTACGGGCTCGCCACGACGTTCGGCATCGTCAGCACCACTGGGATCGCAGGCCTGACACTCGGCGGCGGAGTCGGTTGGCTGATGCGCAAGCACGGGCTGGCCTGTGACAACCTGCGCTCGCTGCAGATCGCGACTGCCGACGGCAAGCTGATAACCGCGAGCCCCGAGGAGAACCCGGAGCTGTTCTGGGGTATGAAGGGCGGCGGCGGCAACTTCGGCGTCGTCACCTCCTTCGAGTTCGACCTGCATCCGGTTGGCCCGATCGTGTTCGGGGGAAAGGTCGGCTACCCGCCCCAGTCGCGACGCGACCTTCTGCACTTCTACCGCGGGCTCACCCACGACGCGCCGGAGGAGTTGACGGCCTACCTTGCGCTGACCGCGGGGCCGGATGGGGCGCCGCTCGCGGCGCTGGCCGCCTGTTACGCAGGTTCGGTCGCCGACGGCGAGAAAGCCCTGGCGACCGCACACGCGGTCGTCGGCAGCCCAGTCGTCGACACTCTTGGCCCGGTGCCATACGTCGAACAGCAGCGAATGCTCGATGCGGGATTTCCGCCCGGTGAGTACCACTACTGGCGATCCTGCTTCCTCGACGATCTCACGGACGATGTCATCGACGTCCTGGTCGAGCAGTCGGCGGCCATGGCCGCGCCGCCGCTGCTCGAGATCGTCGTCGAGCACATGGGCGGCGCCATCCGATCAGGCGACGGTGCCTTCGCACACCGCGCCGCGAGCTACGACGTGCTCATTGACGCCAACTGGATCGATCCACGCGACGGCGACCGGTGCATCGCGTGGGCGCGCGAGACCGCGGCCGCGCTGGAACCGTTCGCCCGTGCCGGCGGATACGTGAACTACGAGCCGGACACCGGCCGGCCGGGTGCCGGAGCGGCCTACGGGCAGGCGTACGACAGGCTCCAAGCCCTGAAGGGCAAATACGACCCGCGAAATGTCTTCCGGCGCAACCAGAACATCGAGCCGCTCTCATAACCGCCCCGATCGTCTAGGTGGACAGATCCGAGGTCCGGGCCGGGCGGTTGGCGGAACTCCGGGCAGCGATGGTCGAGCGACCGACTTCGTCGATCCGAACGAGTCCCATCTGCTCGCCTACCATGTCTGCTTCAGTCGCGATGGAACCCGGATGAGCGTCGTCCAAGTGACCCCGATCCCGCCGCGCTGGAGTTCCACCTCGATGTCGCACGGCCGCGGTTCCCACCGATCGGCGCGTTCATCCGTCGCCCCTTGGGCTAACGCATACGACCCAGGCGTAGTACCTTTTCGGGCGGGCCTCTCCGTCGTCACCGAATACCTTCGCCGCGCATCCGGGACGGTGATTTGCCATTGTCCCGGTCCGGACAGCGGTGTCAGGGCGAAGTTCCAGAATCGCCGCCACTCCCTTCGCGACCCGCGCAGCCTGTGCCGAAGGCATGGCGTGCGCTGGCGACTTAGCCGACGGTGCCTCCGGATCGTGGTTGGAACAACTCGTGACCCCCAACGACAGCACAATCGATACAGCCGCCGTACCTGCCCACATGACGCGTACTACCTGGTGTACCGAGGGATGATAATTCGCCAGCCGTGTTGACGCTGGCAGGATTGTTCAGTGGAAGAGTGCACGTAATACCACCTTTTCCACGGCACAATTTCGCCGATCGTATTCTGAGCCTCGTAATCTTGCACCGAGTCAAAGTGGTGCCGCCATAAGCACTGTGCCCGCGGGCAGTAGCTTCGCCGAGGAGTTGGCAACACCTATCTCAGAAACGTGTTCCTCCGACGAATGGATGACCGAGTCGCTGAGTTCCTTGGTTTTGATCCACGGAGTTCCTTCGCCTGCAGGCGCGTAGTAATCGGCTCGCTTGCGGCTTGGTGTCCCACCGCTCGTAACGCGGGAGCACAGATCCGCGACCGTCTTGAGCTGCCATCCGTCATGCATCGTTGATCGCATTGAGAGAGTCGAGCGCGGTGAGAACCTTCGCTTGGAGGTCAGCGCGCTTGGCGAAGCCGTCCCGGATGTCATCGGTCAACCGTGTGATCTTCTCGTCCAGCGGCTCGCCGTCGTCCGCGACTGCTTCTGAACCGACGTAGCGGCCCGGCGTCAGCACATGCTGGTGTTCGCGGATCGTGTCGAGCGAGACCGAGGCGCAGAAGCCAGGGACGTCCTCGTACGGCTTGAGGTCCGCCTCGCCGCGCCAGGCGTGATAGGTGTCGGCGATCCGCGCGAGGTCGTCGGCAGATAGTTCGCGGTTGGTGCGTGTGGCGATGTGCCCTAGCGTTCGCGCGTCGATGAACAGCACCTCGTTGAAGCGCGGCCGGCGGGTGCTGACCGATGACGCGATCGTGCGGGCCCTCCCCGACTTGTCGCGGGTCAGGAACCACAGACACACCGGGATCTGCGTCGTGTAGAACAACTGGCTCGGCAGCGCGACGATGCACTCGACCAAGTCGGCTTCGATGAGGTTGCGGCGGATCTCGCCCTCACCTGACTGCTGCGACGACAGCGAGCCATTCGCAAGAACCGTAACCATCGTCCCGGTCGGTGACAGGTGGTGCAGCATGTGCTGGATCCACGCGAAGTTGGCGTTGCCGGCCGGGGGAGTGCCGTACTTCCAGCGTGGGTCGTCCCGTAGTCGCTCGCCGCCCCACTCGCTGACGTTGAACGGCGGGTTGGTGAGGATGAAGTCGGCCCGCAGATCTGGATGCAAATCGTGCAGGAACGAATCGCCCCACTCCGGGCCGAGGTTGGCGTCGATTCCGCGCAGCGCGAGGTTCATCTTGGCCAGCCGCCACGTCGTCGGGTTCTGCTCCTGTCCGAACACCGACATGTCATTGCGGCGTCCGCCGTGCGCCTCGACGAACTCCTCGGCCTGGACGAACATCCCGCCCGAGCCGCAGGCCGGATCGAAGACGCGCCCGTCAAACGGTTCCAGCATCTCGACCATCAGACGAACGACCGAGCGGGGCGTATAGAACTCGCCGCCGAGCTTGCCCTCGGCGGTCGCGAACTTGCCGAGGAAGTATTCGTACACCCGGCCCAGCACGTCGAGGCCCTTGTGTTCCTCGCTGGCGAGGTCCTTGCGGGAGAAGGTGTCGACCAGTCCGCCGAGCATCGCCGGGGTCAGCTCGCGGCGGGCGTACCGTTTGGGCAGCACTCCGCGCAGGCTCGGGTTCTCCTTCTCGATCGCGTCCATCGCCGCGTCGATCCGCTCGCCGATGTCGGTCTGCTTGGCCGCCTTGCGCAGGTCGTCCCACCGGTGGCCTTCGGGCATCCAGAACACGCCCTCGGAGGCGTACTCGTCTCGATCCTCGAGCACCGAGGCCTTCGCCTCGTCGGTCGGCATGAAGTAGTCGCTGCCCGGGTCGTCGACGAGTCGTTGCAGCTGCCCGCGGCGCTTGGTGAACACGTCCGAGACGTACTTGAGGAAGATCAGCCCCAGGACGACGTGCTTGTACTCAGCGGCGTCGACCCGACTGCGGAGTCGGTCGGCCGCCTCCCACAGCGTTGCTTCGAGGGTCTTCTCGACCTCGGGCTTTTTCTGCCTGGGTGGCACAGGGAACCTCTCGGTCCTGATCAGCGGCGGATGTCACACGGTAACCGCCGTCCGGTCGGGTTGCGGAGCGACCAGAGTGACAGCCACAGAATGGGGTGACTACACTGTAGTCATGGGTAGTACCACGCCGCGCTCGGTCCGGTTCGAGGAGCGAGTCAACGCACGGCTGAGCGCATACGTTGCCCGGCATCCGGGCTCGTCCGGCTCCTCAGTAGCCAACCGATTCGTCGACGAGGCGCTGCGGATGGAGGAGCACCCAGGCGTGCTGTTCCGAGACGGCCGGACAGGCCGGCGCGCCGTGTTGGTGGGCGGACCGGACGTACGAGAGGTGATCCGGGCGGTCAGGTCGGCGCGGGCGGCCGAGCCGGAGATCGACGCCGCGGGTGTCGTCACGCTGGTCGAGACGAACACGGGCGTGCCGGCTCGCCTTGTTGATACGGCGCTCGGTTACTGGTCCGGTTACCCGGAGGAGATCGACGCTTGGATCGCCGACGTCGATGCCGCGGAGGGTGAAGCTTGCGCGGCATGGGAACGGCAGCAAGACCTGCTGTCGAGGTGAGTGATCCGCGCCTACTGCTCGACGAGATGCTCAGCGGCGCCATCGCCGTGCAGTTGCGTGGCCGTGGTCTGGATGTGGTCGCCGTTGTCGAGGATCCCGCGCTGGTCTCCACGCCAGATGAGGACCTGCTCGCCCACGCCGCCGCGCAGCGGCAAGGGCTGGTGACGGCGAACATCGCCGACTTCGCGGCGA
>JALZAI010000195.1 GCA_030948475.1 Actinomycetota bacterium | reverse complement strand
GACAACGGCATCGTGCTCTCGCCACTCAAGAGCTGGGGCTTGGTCGGGCAGGACTTCCACATCCTCGCTACGTCGACGGCCGTGATCGGGGGCCTCACCTACAACTTCCTGCCCTTCATGGTGCTGCCGATCTACGTGGCCCTCGAACGGATGGATCCGGCGCTGCTCGAGGCGTCGTCGGATCTGTACGGCTCCCGCCGCGCCACGCTGACGAAGGTCGTTTTCCCACTGTCCCTGCCGGGGGTGTTCGCCGGTGTGCTGCTGACCTTCGTGCCCGCCGCGTCCGACTACGTGAATGCCGCGATCCTCGGTGGATCGCGCACGACCATGATCGGCAACGTCATCCAGACCGAGTACTTCACCAACCTCAACTACCCGACCGCTTCGGCGCTGTCGTTCATCCTGATGGCGGTGCTACTTGTCGGCGTGTTTCTGTACGCCCGACTGCTCGGCACCGAGGACGCGCTCGAGATGGCGGCGGTCTGATGACCGCCACCGACGAGTCGGCGCGCACTGGCAGCGAGGCGACGTCGTCGCCGGTCCCACCGACGCGCCGCCGTCGTCCCGGCCGCCTGCTGTTGCCCGTTTGGGGCTGGTTGGTGATCGCTTGGCTGTCATCCCCGATCATCCTGATGATCATTTTCGGCTTCAACAACACCACCGGGAAGTTCAACATCCGCTGGCAAGGCTTCACGCTTCGCTGGTACCGCGAGCTGCTGACGATCCCCGATCTCACCCAGGCACTCGAGAATTCGTTGACCATCGCCGTCATCGTCACCCTCATCGCGACCGCGATGGGCACGCTGATGGGGCTCGCTCTGGGCCGCTACCGCTTCCGCGGGTTGGGTTCGGTCAACCTGCTCATGTTCGCCAACATCGCTGCACCCGAGGTCGTGCTGGGCGCGGCCCTACTCAGCCTGTTCCTCACCGTCGGCATTCCGCGCGGCTACTTGACGATCGTCGTGGCGCAGGTCATGTTCAGCATCGCCTACGTGACGGTGACGGTGCGGGCCCGCATGGCCGGCATGGACCCGTCCCTGGAAGAGGCCGCCCGCGATCTCGGCGCGGGAGCACTGACCACCTTCTGGCGGGTGACGCTTCCCTCGATCATGCCGGGCGTGCTCTCAGGAGCGCTGCTCGCCTTCGCGCTGTCGATCGACGACTACATTATCACCAGCTTCAACGCGGGCAACACGGTCACCTTCCCGCTCTGGGTGTTCGGGGCGTCGCGCACAGGCGTTCCGCCGCAGGTGAATGTCATGGGCACGTTGATCTTTCTGTTCGGTGTGTTGCTCGCGGTCGGCGGGGCACTGTCCGCGCGCCGGAAGAGAGCATGACCTACGACGCCGTCCGCGCCGCGCTCGCCGACGCCTCGCCCGTCGCGTTCTGGCTCGACTCACCGGACGCGCCGCACCCGACCGACCCATTGAGCGGATCCACCCAGGCCGACCTCGCCGTCGTCGGCGCCGGCTACACCGGACTGTGGACCGCGCTGCTATCCAAGGAGGCGAACCCGTCGCTCGACGTTCTGATGCTCGAGGGACGTGCGGCCGGCTGGGCGGCGTCCGGTCGTAACGGCGGTTTCTGCGCGGCCAGCTTGACCCACGGCACCGGTAACGGCATGGACAGGTTTCCTGACGAGATGCCGGTGCTGGAACGGCTGGGACGCGAGAACCTCGACGCCATCGAGGCCGCCGTCGCGCGGTACGGAATCGACTGCGGTTTCGAGCGCACGGGCGCGCTCGATGTCGCCACGGAACCGCACCAGGTCAAGTGGCTGGCCGATGACGTTGCGCAGGCCAACCGACTCGGACACGATGCGGTGTTCCTCGACCAGGCCGCGGTGCGGGCCGAGATCAATTCGCCCACGTACCTCGCCGGCAGCTGGCACCGCGAGGACACCGCGCTCGTGGACCCGGCCCGACTGGCCTGGGGATTGCGGGCCGCGTGCGTGCGGCTCGGGGTGCGTATCGCCGAGCGAACCCCGGTGACCTCGCTCGGGCGCGACGGTTCGGGCGTGCTGCTTCGCTGCATGGGAGGTTCGTCGGTTCGGGCCGGTCAGGCGGCGCTGGCGAGTAATGTCTTCCCGTCGCTGCTGCGGCGGGTGCGCCCGTTCGTCGTGCCTGTGTACGACTATGTGCTGATGACCGAGCCGCTGACCTCTGCACAGCTGGACGCGATCGGGTGGCGCAACCGCCAAGGTGTCGGCGACGTCGCCAACCAGTTCCACTACTACCGGCTCTCGCGCGACAACCGCATCCTGTGGGGCGGCTACGATGCGATCTACCACTGGCGCAACGGATTGCGCGACGATCTCGACCAGCGCCCAGCGAGCTTCGAGCTGTTGGCCACGCACTTCTTCGAGACCTTCCCGCAGCTTTCTGGGTTGCGGTTCACGCACGCGTGGGGCGGTGCCGTCGACACGTCCACCCGATTCTTTGCCTTCCAGCGCACCGCACTGGGCGGCCGTGTCGCGTACAGCGTCGGCTACACCGGCCTCGGGGTCGGCGCGACCCGCTTCGGCGCGCAGGTCATGCTGGACCTGCTCGCAGGACGCAGGTCCGCGGTGACGTCGTTGCGCGCGATGCGCTCGCGGCCGCTGCCGTTTCCGCCGGAACCCGCGCGCTGGCTGGGTATCGAGCTCACCCGGCGCGCGCTCGCCCGGGCGGACCGGCGCCAGGGCCGGCGCGGGCCGTGGTTACGCCTGCTCGACCGGCTCGGCTTGGGATTTGACTCATGAGAGTGCTCATTCTCGGCGCCGGCGGGGTGGGGGCGGCCGCGGCGCTGATCGGCGCCCGCCGTGATTTCCTCTCGCACGTCGTGGTCGCCGACTACGACGGCGCACGCGCCTCGGCCGTGGTGGCGGACGTCGGCGACGAGCGGTTCGCCGCTGGCACGATCGACGCGTCCGACCAGGCGGCGATCGAGAGACTGCTCGCGGGCGAGCGGATCGAGGCGGTGCTCGGCGCGACCGATCCGCGGTTCACCATGCCGATCTTCCGCGCGGCGCTCGCCCAGCGGGTCCACTATCTGGACATGGCGATGTCGCTGTCGCAACCACACCCGTCCGAGCCCTACTCGCAGACCGGACTGAAGCTCGGCGACGAGCAGTTCGAGCTGGCGTCGCAGTGGGAGGCGTCCGGGCGAATCGCCCTGGTGGGTATGGGGGTCGAGCCGGGCCTGTCCGATGTGTTCGCGCGCTACGCCGCGGACCACCTGTTCCGCGAGATCGACGAGGCGGGAGTACGCGACGGCGCGAACCTGGTGGTCGACGGTTACGACTTCGCGCCGTCGTTCTCCATCTGGACCACGATCGAGGAGTGCCTGAACCCGCCGGTCGTCTACGAGCAGGACCGCGGCTGGTTCACCACCGAGCCGTTCAGCGAGCCGGAGGTGTTCGACTTCCCCGAGGGCATCGGCCCAGTCGAGTGCGTGAATGTCGAGCACGAGGAGGTGCTGCTGATCCCGCGCTGGGTGGACGCGCGGCGGGTCACCTTCAAGTACGGCCTGGGCGAGGAGTTCATCGCGGTGCTCAAGACGCTGCACAAGCTCGGCCTGGACCGCACGGTCCCGGTCCGGGTGGGCGGCGTCACGGTGAGCCCGCGCGACGTCGTCGCGGCCTGCCTGCCGAACCCGGCAACGCTCGGTAATCGAATGACCGGCAAGACCTGCGCGGGACTCTGGGTGCGCGGGACGGGCACGGACGGGCGGCCGCGCTCGACCTACCTCTACCACGTGGTCGACAACGCGTGGTCCATGGCCGAGTACGGGGCGCAGGCGGTGGTCTGGCAGACCGCGGTGAACCCGATCGTCGCGCTGGAACTGATCGCGTCCGGCGTTTGGACGGGCGTGGGCGTCCTCGGGCCGGAGGCGTTCGACGCGGCGCCGTTCCTCGAGCTGCTTGCCGGCGACTACGCGGCGCCGTGGGGTCAGCAGGAACTGCCGGTCTAGGTTTTCGTCATGGCACGCTACGGTGCACAGTTCGGTCCGGACATCACGTTCCTGGGCGTCGAGCGCTGCGACTGGGCGGACGCGGCCACGTACGCCGACGCAGACGTGGTGATCCTCGGTGCGCCCTTCGACGGCGGGACCTCGCACCGGTCCGGCACCCGGTTCGGACCGCAGTACATCCGCCAGACCTGCTACCTGCCGCACGACGGCTCGCGACCGTCGCTGGCCATGCGCGTGGACGGGCTGCAGGACCTGCACGTGTACGACGCCGGGGACGTCGAGCTGTTCTCCGGCGACGCGGCGCGCTCGGTCCGCGACCTACAGCAGGCCGTCCACGCCGTGACGTCGAACGGCGCCATCCCGCTCGTTCTCGGCGGCGACCACACCATCGCCTGGCCGGACGCCGCGGGGGTCGCGCAACACTTCGGGCAGGGACGCGTCTCGATGATCCATTTCGACGCGCACGCCGACACCGGAAACATCGAGTTCGGTTCGCTGATCGGGCACGGACAGCCGATGCGGCGCCTGATCGAGTCTGGGGCAGTGCGCGGCGACCGGTTCCTGCAGATCGGCCTGCGCGGGTACTGGCCGCCGCCGGAGACGCTGGACTGGATGGCTGCACAGCAGATGCGCTCGTACGAGATGAGCGAGATCGGTGCGCGCGGACTGGACGAGTGCCTGACCGAGGCGTTCGGCATCGCGACCGACCAGTGCGACGGCGTGTTCCTATCCGTCGACATCGACGTGTGCGACCCGGCTCATGCGCCCGGCACCGGCACGCCGGAGCCTGGGGGACTCACTGCTCGGCAACTGCTCGACTCGGTGCGCCGGATCGCATACGTTCTGCCGGTCGTTGGCGCGGACGTGGTCGAGGTTTCACCCCCGTACGACCACGCGGAGATCACCTCGTTCCTGGCCAACCGCGTCGTTCTGGAGACGCTCACCGGGATCGCCCGGCGCCGCCGGGACGCAACCGATGGCACCACCTGGGATCCGCGCCAACCCCTGCTCGACGGCCGGTGAAGATGGCTAACCGGGCAGGTTACGGTACCGTAGGTTAGGTACTGCACGCAGACCTCTTGGAGCCCGCGTCATGACCGTCCTCGCATCGTCCGGCACGACCGAAGGCCAGCAGGCCCGGTTGCTGCACGAACTCGAGCCCGTCGTCGCCGCAAACCTGGAACGCCACCTGAGCCTGGCCAAGGACTGGCACCCGCACGACTACGTTCCGTGGAGCCGAGGCCGCGACTTCGCCTTCCTCGGCGGCGAGGACTGGAACCCCGAGGACTCACCGCTCGACCCGGTCGCGCAGACCGCGATGACGGTCAACCTGCTCACCGAGGACAACCTGCCCTCCTACCACCGCGAGATCGCCACCCGGTTCGGCCGCGACGGTGCCTGGGGCGAGTGGGTCGGTCGCTGGACCGCCGAAGAGGGACGCCACGGCATCGCCCTGCGCGACTACCTCGTGGTCACCCGCGGCGTCGACCCGGTGGAGCTCGAACGGCTGCGCATGGCGCACATGCAGCACGGCTACGACTCGGGCGACAAGACGGCGTTGCAGGCCGTTGCGTACGTCTCGTTCCAGGAACTCGCCACGCGCGTATCGCACCGCAACACCGGAGCCGCGACCGGCTGCCCGCTCGCCGAGCAGCTGCTGACCCGCATCGCCACCGACGAGAACCTGCACATGGTCTTCTACCGCAACCTCGTCGCCGCCGCGCTGGATCGTGCGCCGGACGCCGCGATGGCCGCGATCCGCGACGAGGTGGTCGGATTCCAGATGCCCGGCGTGGGCATGCCGGGGTTCAACCGCAACTCGGTGACGATCGCCAACGCCGGCATCTACGACCTGCGCCTGCACCACGACGAGGTCATCGCGCCCGTACTGCGCTTCTGGAAGGTCTTCACTCGCGAGGACTTCGGCCCCGAGGGCGAGCAGGCCCGCGACGAACTCGCCGCGTTCATGTCCGGACTGGACGAGCAGGCCACCAGATTCGTCGAGAAGCGTGACCGCCAGCGCGAGAAGGCCACCGCCAACTGATCGGCGTTACTTGCGCCAGGCGTTCTTGCGTCGTTGCACGTCCCAGATCAGGGTGCCGATCAGGCCCACCGCGAAGGCGATCAGCCAGAGCGTGCCGGAGTCGTTGTAGTGCGTCGCGGTGATCATCACGACGAGGATGATCGCTACGACCCAGCCCGCGATGCGGGCGGCGCGGCCCCACTCGCCGTGCCAGCCCCAGTCCTCGGGGTGCTCGTCCGGATGGTCGTGCGCGTAGTCCTCCGGCGCGCCCAGATCGGGCTGCTCGCTGTGCGGGTCCAGGGCCACGCGCTCATTCTGGCACCTGCGTTGCCCTGGATACCGTTGGGGCATGCGCATCACCGGACTGGGCCACGCGAGCGTGCTCATCGAGACCGCGCACGGCTCGATCCTGACCGATCCATGGGTCAATCCGGCCTATTTCGGCTCGTGGTTCCCGTTTCCGGATAACTCCGAGCTGGACTGGGACGCGTTCGGACGTGCCGACTACCTGTTCGTCAGCCACCTGCACCGCGACCACTTCGACCCGGCAAACCTGCGCAAGTATGTCGACAAGAAGACGACGGTCCTGCTGCCCGACTTCCCGACAACTGAGCTCGAGGACGCGCTGCGCGAGTGCGGCTTCAGCTCCTTCGTGCACCCCGACAACGGCGAGCCGGTCGAGCTGGACGGCCTGCAGGTGATGATCCAGTCCCTGATCTCCCCGACCGACGGACCGATCGGGGACTCGTCGCTGTGGGTTTACGACGGGCGGCAGCGCGTGCTGAACCAGAACGACGCGCGTCCCTCTGAGCTGGACGCGTTCACCGAACTGGGCCCAGTTGACGGCTACCTGGTGCAGTTCTCCGGGGCGATCTGGTTCCCGATGGTGTACGAGCTGCCGGATCGCGCAAAGCAGGCCCTCGGCCGGGCCAAGCGGGAGCGCCAGTTCGACCGCACGCTGCGCTACATCGAGGAACTTGAAGCCCGCTTCGTGTTTCCGACCGCCGGGCCGCCCTGCTTCCTGGACGAGGAGCTGTGGGGGCTCAACGACATCGTTGGCGACGATTCGAACATCTTCCCCGACCAGACCGTCTACCTGGACTGGCTCTCGTCCCGAGGCCATGACGAGGGCCGCCTGCTGCTGCCCGGCTCGGTCGCGTCGCTGGACGAGCCGGACTGCCCGGTAGCGCACCCCTACGACCCGGTCACGGTCTTCGGCGACGCCGAGACGAAGACCGCGTATCTGAAGAACATGCAGGCCCGCCGAATGCCCGAGGTCGAGGCCGCGAAGCCGGGCTGGGCGCATCCAGAGATCGACATCCTGGCCGCGTTCACCGAGTGGTTCACGCCCCTGTTGGCCGAGGCCGACCACATGGCAGCCGGCATCGACGGCGGCGTGCGGTTGAGCTGCGAGGACCCCGACCGCGGCGACGTCGACGTGCTGATCGACTTCGTCAAGCGCGAAGTCCGCGCGTACGCCGGCGAGAAGGTGCGCTACCGGTTCCGCACCCGACGGGCGTACATCGAGCACCAGATCGTGGAGCAGGAGGTCGACTGGAGCAACTCGCTGTTCCTGTCCTGCCGTTTCTCGGCCCAGCGCATCGGCCCGTACAACGAGTTCGTGTACCTGTTCTTCAAATGCTTGTCCGAGGAGCGGCTGAACTACGCCGAGGGCTGGTTCGCCGAGCAGAACGACATCGAGGCCGCCGAGACGATCACCCTCGACGGCTGGGACGTGCAGCGCCGCTGCCCGCACCTCAAGGCCGACCTGTCGCGATTCGGAAACATCGACGATGGCGTGCTCACCTGCCAGATGCACGGCTGGAAGTGGCGCTTGACCGACGGCAAGTGCCTGACCTCCGTCGGCCACGACCTCCGGTCCGCGCCGGCCGGTTCCGAGTTGCCGCCGCCCGCCGGCGTCTCTTCGCACGACGACCACCACGGCCAGCACGAGGACGAGTCAGCCGGGGACTAGGTGCGCGTCGGGAAGCCGCGCGCGCATCACCTCGATGGCCGCGGGGTTGCTGTCGACGAGGACGTAACGCCGGTCCAGCTCCGCCGCCACCGCGCCGGTCGTCCCACTGCCTGCGAAGAAGTCGAGTACCCGGTCGCCCGGGCGTGAGGACGCGCGCACCACCCGGCGCAGGACGCCTTCGGGCTTCTGGTTCGGGTAGCCGGTCTTTTCCCGCCCGGTGGTGGGGACGATGGTGTGCCACCAGACGTCGGTCGGCAGCTTGCCGCGGGCGGCCTTCTCCGGCGTGACCAGCCCGGGCGCGAGGTAGGGGATGCGCTCGATCGCGTCCTGGTCGAAGAAGTGCCCGCCGTGCGTCTTCACGTACACCAGGATCGTGTCGTGCTTGGCCGGCCAGCGGTCGCGCGCCCGTCCGCCGAAGTCGTAGGCCCAGACGATCTCGTTGAGAAAGCAGTCGCGTCCGAAGACCACGTCGAGCAGCAGCTTGGCGTAGTGCGACTCGCGGTAGTCCAGGTGCAGGTAGATCGTGCCGCTGCCGGTCAGGACGCGGCGGGCCTCGGTCAGCAGCGGTTCGAGGAAGCCGAGGTAGTCGTCGTGGGCGTCCAGGTAGGCGTGTCTGCCGAGCGCGACGCTCGCGTAGCGGCGGCCCCCGAATCCGGTGCGGTCGCCGTCGTCGTCGCGCACCGTTCGCAGGGTGGTCCGCTGCTGCACCTTGCCGGTGTTGAACGGCGGGTCGAGGTAGATCAGCTGGAACGACTCGTCCGGCAGGCGGGGCAGGACGGCCGCGCAGTCGCCGTGCACGATGTAGTCGTCGGCCGATCCGAGGTCGAGCACGTAGGGCCGGCGGGATTCGAACCCGCACTGGGCGGCACCTAAAGCCGCTGCCTCTGCCTTTGGGCTACGGCCCCGTGGCTCCGAGCGTACGACCCGGTGGCGGAACTGCCTTCGTCTGGAGTCGTCGGTTCGCCCGCCCGTAACCGACGATTCCCGAGGAAACCATGCGCGAGGACGGGGTCAGCGCCGGGACGCGCAGGCCAGGCACATTGCGGCAGCCGGGCGCGCATCCAAGCGCTCGGCGCCGATCGCAGCGCCGCATTCGACGCAGACGCCGTACCTGCCGTCCGCGACTCGGTCGAGCGCCGCGGTGATCTCGGCCAGCCGCGCCTGCGCCCCGGCGAGCAGGCCAAGTGCCTGGGCCCGCTCGAACCCGATTGGGGCCCTCGGGATCGTGCTCGTCGTCGCCGGTGGTGGACGAGGCGGAGGCGATGACGTCGTCGACCTCCGCGCGAAGCGCACCGATCCGATCCCGGATCTCGTCACTCATGCCCTCGAGCCGGGTCCGGGCGTCGTCCACCAGACCAGCGTGCCGCACTGCGCTGATGAGCCGGTCAGAGGCCGAGGTCGCGGCGCAGCTTGGCGACGTGCCCGCTCGCCTTCACGTTGTACTGGGCCTGTTCGAGTTGGCCCTGCTCGTCCACGACGAAGGTGGAACGGATCACCCCCATGACCTGCTTGCCGTACATCGTCTTTTCGCCGTATGTGCCGTACGCCTCGAGGACGGTGCGCTCGGGATCGGCCAACAGCGGAAAGGTCAGGCCGTCGCGCTCCTGGAACTTCGTCAGCTTGGCGGGCTGGTCCGGCGAGATGCCCAGTACCGTGTAGCCGGCGTGCGACAGCGACTCGAGGCTGTCGCGAAAGTCGCACGCCTGGGTGGTGCAGCCGGGCGTCATCGCGGCCGGGTAGAAGTACACGACCACCTTGCGGCCGCGGAAGTCGCTGAGCGACACCGCATTGCCGTCGGCGTCGGCGAGCGTGAAGTGGGGAGCCGGGTCGCCCGGCGCGAGACGCGTCATGCCCGCCACCGTAGCCAGCGCGGTTTTGCCCGCGCCGACCACTAGGCTCGCCGGAAACGGCTCGGACGGGCCGGGCGAGAGGAGCGGTGACGTGGCCGGCGAGCGCAACGCAGACGAGATCCAGCGCGACATCGAGCAGGCGCGGGTGTCCCTGGCGCGAGCCGTCGACCAGATCGCCTATCGCACCAACCCGAAGCGGGTTCGCGACAACGTCGTCGCGACGCTGAAGGAGAAGGCCCAGACCCCGGAAGGCAAGGCCGTGCTGGGCGGTGCCGGGGCGATCATGTTGCTCCTGGTGATCCGCCGGGTGCGCAGGCGCTGACGCTTGTGTGCCGCAACCAGCTGATCGAGTTTCGGTTGCGCCTTCAGCGAGCCGCGCAGTGCTGCGTCCGAGCAGTGCCCTACCCTCGGGCTCCGTGGCCTTCCGACTGACCCCGCGGGACAGCGCGTTCTACGACATGTTCACCGAGGCAGGGCAAAATGTCGCAGACTCCGCGGACACGCTGGCCGGGCTGCTCGATCCCAACGCCAACCGCAAGGCCATCGCGAAGCAGCTGCGCGAGCGTGAGCACGCCGGCGACGCGGTGACCCACCGGATCATGCGTCAGCTCAACACCAGTTTCGTGACCCCGTTCGACCGTGAGGACATCTACCGGCTGGCGTCCGCGCTCGACGACGTCGTGGACGCGATGGAGGCCGCTGCCGATTTCATCGTCCTCGCCGACGTGGGCAAGCTGCCGGCACTGATGGGCGAGCAGATCACGCTCGTGGCCAGGGCCTCGCACGAGACGGCCGACGCGATGGGACGGCTGCGCACGCTGCAGGATCTCGAGCCGTACTGGATCGAGGTGAACCGGCTCGAGAACGAGGCCGACCGGGTCTACCGCAAGCTGCTCTCGCGGCTGTTCAGCGGTGACTACGACGCGTTGACGATGGTGAAGCTGCGCGAGGTCGCCGACGGCCTCGAGGAATCGGCGGACGCATTGGAAAAGGTCGCGCACGCGGTCGAGACCATTGCCGTGAAGGAGTCCTGAGCGGTGGATTCGACCGCGCTGGTCGTGCTCATCGTCGCGGTGGCCCTGATCTTCGACTACACCAACGGCTTTCACGACTCGGCCAATGCCATCGCCACCAGCGTGTCGACCAGGGCACTCACGCCGCGAATCGCGCTGGTGCTCGCGGCGGCCATGAATGTCGTCGGTGCGCTGATTTCGACGAAGGTGGCAGCCACCATTGGTGGCGGCATCATCGCGCCGCCTGTCGGCAGATCCGGATTGGTGATCGTGCTTGCGGCGCTGTTCGGAGCGATAGCGTGGAACCTCGGCACGTGGTACTTCGGGCTGCCCTCGTCCTCGTCCCACGCGCTCATCGGGGGATTGGTGGGCTCGGCGCTGGCTGGATCCGAAGGCGTGCAGTGGTCCGGGGTCGTGGACAAGGTCGTCATCCCGATGGTGGCCTCGCCGTTGATCGGCTTCGCGCTCAGCTATCTGTTCATGCTGGCGGTCCTGTGGATCTTTCGGAAGGTGAACGCGGTGCGCGCCCATCGGGGCTTCCGGTGGGCGCAGATCGCCACTTCGGCGACGATGGCCTTCGGCCACGGCACCCAGGACGCGCAGAAGACGATGGGCGTGATCGCGCTGACATTGGTGGTGTCGAAACACCTTGACAAGGGCGCGGGCATTCCGTTGTGGGTGATTCTGGCCGCGGCCGGGGCGATAGCGGCCGGCACCTATTCAGGCGGCTGGCGGATCATGCGCACCCTGGGTCGCCGGATCTACTCGTTGACGCCGGTGAGCGGCTTCTCGGCGCAGGCGGTGGCGAGCAGTGTCATGCTCGCGACCTCGCATTACGGCCTGCCCGTATCGACCACGCACGTCATCTCGTCCTCGGTGATGGGCGTGGGCGCGACGCGACGTTTCTCGGCGGTGCGCTGGGGGGTCGCCGGCAACATCGTGTTCGCGTGGATCCTCACCATCCCGGCCGCGGGTCTGGTCGCCGCGGTGATGTGGGCGGCGCTGCATCTGCTCATCGGCTGATCGTGAACCGCACCGCATCGCCCGGGCGCAGCTGCGCCGCAACGTCCAGGGAGGGCGTGCGGACGACCGCGATCACCGGATAGCCGCCGGTGACCGGGCAGTCCGGACTGAACAGGATCGGCCGCCCGTCCGGAGGCACCTGCAGCGCGCCCGGCAGCATCGCCTCGCTCGGCAGTTCGCCGACGCGGCTTCGCTCGAGGGCCGGCCCGTCCAGGCGGATGCCGATGCGGTCCGATTCGCCGCGCACCGTCCACTCCGTGCCGGTGAGCTGGTCCAGCGCCACGCCTGCGAACCAGTCGTCGCGGGGCCCGGCGTCGATGCTCAGCACGTTCGCCGGCGAAGGTCCCGGCGCGGAGACCTCGGACACCTCGCCCGCGACCGCTCGTCCGATTGGGAGCGTGTCCCCGGCCCGAAGCGGCGACCGACCGAGGCCGCTGAGCAGATCTGTGCTGCGCGAGCCGAGGACCGACTCGACGTCGATGCCGCCGCGCACCGCGAGGTAGCTGCGCAAACCCGTCGCGGGCGGGGTCAGGCGCAGCTCGCTGCCCGCGCGCGCCGTCACCGCGGTGCCCCGGTCCAGATCGCCGCCACACGGGGCACCGGTCAGCGCCAGCGTGGCGGCCCGCGGTCGCGCGAAGCGCAGACCACCCAGGGTCACCTCCAGCAATGCGGCGCCTGGCGCATTGCCCACCAGCCGATTGGCCAAGGCGGCCGCCGCATGATGCGGGGGTCGCCGGCGTGGAAGCCGCACGCGACGTTCGCACTGGTCGCGATCTGCAGCAGTGCGTCGTCGTCGCCCAGCCGCCATGCGCCGAAGCCCTCGCCGAGATCGGCGTTCAGGTCGATCCGCACGGATCGTGACACTGGCGCAACGGTCGAGCCTGACAGACTCGGCGCCATGACCGGACCGCTGGCCGCATACGCAAGCGAGATCTACCTCCGCGGCCGGGCCGGCGGGCGTCCGCCGTTCACGACCGATCCGACCCGGCTCGAAGCCGCAGCGCAGGCCGTGCTCGACGACGCCCCGTTCTGGTACGTCGCCGGTTCGGCGGGATCCGGCGCGTCGAACCGCGCGAACCGCGAGGCATTCGACCGCTGGCGGCTGGTGCCGGGCATGCTCGGCGGCGCGACCCGGCGCGAGCTGTCCACCACCGTACTGGGCGCGACGCTCGCGGCACCGATCCTGACCGCGCCGGTCGGGGTGCAGTCGATCGTCCACCCCGACGCCGAGTACGCCGCCGCGCGGGTGGCCGAGGAGCTGGGCCTGGGCATGGTGCTCTCGACCGTCTCGTCCCATCCGATGGAGGACGTCGCGGCGCAGAACGGCGACGGCGTGCGCTGGTTCCAACTGTATTGGCCCAACGACGACGATGTCTGCGCGAGCTTCCTGGAACGCGCGGCGAAGGCGGGTTTCAGCGCGCTGGTGGTCACGCTGGACACCTGGATGCTGTCCTGGCGTCCGCGTGACCTCGACCACGCCTACCTGCCCTTCCTCACCGGGGAGGGGTTGGCCAACTACTTCACCGACCCGGCGTTCCTCGCTCCGCTCGCGAAGCCGCCGGCCGAGGATTTGCAGTCGGCGCTGGAGCGCTGGCTGCCGATGTTCACCGGCATGGATCGCAGCTGGGACAACCTCGCGTGGCTGCGCGAGCATTGGGACGGCCCGATCCTGCTCAAGGGCATCCAGCGGGTCGCGGACGCCCGGCGCGCGGCCGACGCGGGTATGGACGGCATCGTGGTGTCCAACCACGGCGGCCGCCAGCTCGACGGTGCCATTGCCTCGCTCGACGCGCTCGGCCCGATCGTGGACGCGGTCGGCGACCGGGTCGAGGTGCTCTTCGACTCCGGCATCCGCACCGCCGCCGACGTGCTCAAGGCCCTGGCCCTAGGGGCTCGTGCGGTCTTCTACGGGCGGCCGTGGGTCTATGGGCTCGGGCTCGGCGGCACGGACGGGGTGCGGCACGTGCTGCGCGGGCTGCTCGCGGACCTCGACCTCTCGCTCGGCCTGTCCGGGCACCGGACGGTGGCGGACCTGACGCGGGACTCCCTGCACGCCAGACTGGACGGGTGACAGTGCAGCGACGCGTGGTCGTGCTCGGCTCGACGGGTTCGATCGGCACCCAGGCTGTGGACGTCGCGCGCGCCGCGCCGGATCGCTTTGCGGTCACCGCGCTCGCAGCGGGCGGGTCCGAGGTCAAGCTGCTCGCCGACCAGGCCGCCGAGTTCCGGGTGCAGGTCGTCGGAATCGAACGCTCCGAGCGGGCCGACGAACTGGCCGATCGGCTGGCCGACGTGTGGCCTGCCGACGCACCGGGTCCGCGGGTCGTCGCCGGAGCCGGCGCTGCCGTGGAACTCGCCGCCTACGAGGCCGATGTGGTGCTCAATGCCGTCGCCGGGGCGCAGGGCCTGCGGGCCACGCTCGCGGCGCTGGACGCGGGACGCACCGTGGCGCTGGCGAACAAGGAATCCCTGGTGGCGGGCGGTCCGCTGGTCACTGAGCGGGCGCGTCCCGGCCAGCTGGTCCCCGTCGATTCGGAGCACTCGGCACTCGCGCAGTGCCTGCGCGGTGGACGAGCGGACGAGGTGCGAAAGCTGATCGTGACGGCCAGCGGCGGCCCGTTCCGCGGCCGGACTCGAGCCGAACTCGGCAGCGTTACGCCGGCCGAGGCACTGGCGCACCCGACCTGGGACATGGGCAAGCTGATCACGACCAACTCGGCGACCCTGGTCAACAAAGGCCTGGAGGTCATCGAGGCACACCTGCTGTTCGGCATCCCCTACGACCGCATCGAGGTCGTGGTCCACCCGCAGTCGATGGTGCACTCGATGGTCGAGTTCACCGACGGCTCGACGCTGGCCCAGCTCTCGCCGCCCGACATGCGGCTTACTATCGCGCTCGCGATGGGCTGGCCCGACCGCGTCCCGGATGCCGCCGTCCCGGTCGACTGGACCCAGGCCCAGAGCTGGTCGTTCGAGCCACTCGACAACGCGACCTTCCCGGCGGTGTCCGTCGCTCGCCGCGTCGGCGAAGCGGGCGGCTGCGCACCCGCGGTGTACAACGCGGCGAACGAGGAACTGGTCGCTGCGTTCCACGCCGGCCGGGTCGGATTCCTGCAGATCGCGGACACCGTGGCCGATGTGGTCGATGAGTGGTTGCGAACCGAGCACGGCCACACAGGGAACCCACGTACCGTCGAGGACGTCGAACAAGCAGACAGCTGGGCACGCTCGCTGGCCAGCCGATAGCGTCGAAGGAGGCACGCCGCACATGCTGTACGCGCTGGGCGTGCTCATCTTCGCCCTCGGCCTGCTGCTCTCGATCGCGCTGCACGAGGTCGGGCACCTGCTGCCGGCCAAGAGGTTCGGCGTGAAGGTCACCCAGTACATGGTCGGGTTCGGCCCGACCCTGTGGTCGCGCAAGCGCGGCGACACCGAGTACGGCATCAAGTCGATCCCGCTCGGGGGCTACATCCGCATGATCGGCATGGTGCCCCCCCGCACCGAAGGCATCCGCGCCCGCTGGCCGCGCCGGATGTCGTCCGCCATCGAGGAATTCCGCAACGTCAGCCGCGCTGAGGTCGCCGCCGGCGACGAGGCGCGCCAGTTCTACCGACTCACTCCCGGCAAGAAGATGATCGTCATGCTCGGCGGCCCGAGCATGAACCTGCTCATCTATCTGGTACTCACCGTCATCCTGCTCCTGTCGATGGGCTCGCCCGCGCGTGAGCCGTCCACCACGGTCGGACTGGTCGTGAAATGCGTCGTCCCGGCCACCGCTCCGCCGGCGAAGGCACGCGATTGCGCCAAAGCGAACTCACCGGCAGCACTCGCCGGCCTCAAGACCGGCGACCGAATCCAGTCCGTCGACGGCACGTTGATCACCAGCTGGGACCAGCTGGTCTCGATCGTCGAGCCGTCCTCCGGCAAGGCGCTGACGGTCGTCGTGCTGCGCCACGGCAGTCCAGTCACGCTTTCGGTGACGCCGGCCCGCAATCTCAAGTACGTCGGCGACAGCACGACGAAGACCAAGGAGGCGGGTTTCCTCGGCATCTCGCCGACCTCTGATCTCGTCTACCATCCGCAGACGGTGCTCGACGTACCCGGCCAGATCGGCAGCCAGCTCAACGTGGGCGTGCGGGCACTCGCCAGCTACCCGCAGAAGCTGCACAACCTCTGGCAGACCGTGTTCGAGGGCAAGCGGCGTGACCCACAGGGCGCCATCGGTATCTACGGCATCGGCCGCATCGGCGGCCAGATCGCGGACAACCACACGATCACGCTCAAGGACAAGGCGTACACGCTGATCTCGATACTCGCGAGCGTGAATCTGCTGCTGTTCCTGTTCAACCTGCTGCCGCTGCTGCCGCTGGACGGCGGGCATATAGCCGGCGCGATGGTCGAGGCGGCGAAGCGGGGACGGGCCCGGTTCCGGCAGCGGCGTGAGCGACGCCACAACCCCGGCCTGCCACGCACCCGTCCGCAGATTTTCGTCGACACGGCGCAGATGCTGCCCGTGATGTACGGGGTGGCGGCCGTGCTGATCTTCGTCACGTTGCTCACTCTCTACGCCGACATCGTGAACCCCATCAGCATCAACGGATAATGGACCCATGAACGTGTCGCTAGGCATGCCCGCCCTGCCCCCGCCCGTGCTCGCGCCGCGCCGCAGATCCCGCCAGATCAAGGTGGGCTCGGTACTCGTCGGGGGGGCCGCGCCCGTGTCGGTGCAGTCGATGACGACGACGCTGACCGCCGACGTCGACGCGACGCTGCAGCAGATCGCCGAGCTCACCGCGACCGGCTGCGACATCGTCCGGGTGGCCGTGCCGTCGGCCGATGACGCCGAGGCGCTGCCCGCGATCGCGAAGAAGTCCCAGATCCCGGTGATCGCCGACATCCACTTCCAGCCCAAATACGTGTTTGCGGCGATCGACGCCGGTTGCGCGGCCGTGCGGGTGAACCCGGGCAACATCAAGGCATTCGACGACCGGATCGGCGAGATCGCGCGCGCGGCGGCCGATGCGGGGGTGTCGCTGCGTATCGGCGTCAACGCCGGGTCACTGGACAGGCGACTGCTCGCGAAATACGGCAAGGCGACGCCTGAGGCCCTCGTCGAGTCGGCACTCTGGGAGGCGTCCCTGTTCGAGGAGCACGGCTTTCGCGACTTCAAGATCTCGGTCAAGCACAACGACCCGGTCATCATGGTGAACGCCTACGAGCAGCTCGCCGAGCAGTGCGACTACCCGCTGCACCTCGGTGTCACCGAGGCCGGCCCCACCTTTCAGGGGACAATCAAGTCCTCGGTCGCGTTCGGAGCGCTGCTCTCGCGCGGCATCGGCGACACGATCCGAGTTTCGCTGTCGGCGCCGCCGGTCGAGGAGGTCAAGGTGGGTCTGGCGATCCTCGAATCGCTCAACCTGCGGCAACGCCGGCTGGAGATCGTGTCCTGTCCGTCGTGCGGACGCGCCCAGGTAGACGTCTACACCCTGGCCGACAAGGTGACCGCGGGGCTCGAAGGCATCGAGGTGCCGCTGCGGGTCGCTGTGATGGGCTGCGTTGTGAACGGGCCGGGGGAGGCGCGCGAGGCCGACCTCGGCGTAGCCTCCGGCAACGGCAAGGGCCAGATCTTCGTCCGCGGCGAAGTGATCAAGACCGTCCCCGAGTCGCAGATCGTCGAGACGTTGATCGAGGAGGCCCTGCGGATGGCCGAGCAGATGGGCGAGGTGGGCAGCCCGACCGTCTCGGTCAGCTGACGCCGGCTCCCGGCCGGTACCGTTCGCGGGGTGACCACGCTGCGCGTCGCGCCCGGGCGCCCGGCTCAGGTCCGGCAACTCGACGACGCGCACCGGTCCCACCTGGACGCACTCGTGGATGCCGACCCGTACGTCCACGCCGTACTCGCCGCACGCTTGAGCGCGACCCGCACCCTGGACGCCGGGCGATTGGGCGGAGCGCTGCTCGGCGTGCACGACGGCGCGAACCTTCATGCGGCCGTGTTCAGCGGCGGCAATCTGCTGCCGATCGGCGGTGACGACGCCGCGTGGGAGGCGCTGGCCGGTTTCGTGTCCGAGCGGCGGCGGGTGTGCACCTCGATCATCGGACGAGCGGACGCGGTGGGAGTTATGTGGCGCGTACTCGAGCCGGTATGGGGACCGGCCCGGGCGATTCGTCGCCGGCAGCCGCTGCTCAGCGTCGGCAAGGACCGTCCAACCGTTGCGGGTGACGCTCGCGTGAGGGCGATCCGCCCGGGCGAGATCGAGCAGTACCTGCCGGCGGCCGTGGCCATGTTCACCGAAGAACTCCAAGCTTCCCCGTTCGCCTCGGTCAGTGCGGCCGCGTACCGACGGCGGGCGGCTGGGCTGATCGGGGCGAGGCGGGTCTTCGGCCTACTCGACGCCGACGGCGACGTGATCTTCAAGGCCGACATCGGTGCCGTCTCGGCGTATACCTGCCAGCTGCAGGGAGTCTGGGTGCGCCCGGACCTGCGTGCACGCGGTATCGGCACTGCGGCGCTCTCCAGTGTCATTGACCACGGGCTCACACTTGCCCCCACGGTGAGCCTGTACGTCAACGACTACAACGCCGCTGCGCGACACGTATACCAGCGGCTCGGGATGCGCCCGGTGGCGACATTGTCGACCGTTCTGTTCTGAGCGCTGTCGCCCCGGTTCGGCATGCTGTCGGGGTGCACACACCGATCGACGCAGTGATCTTCGACTGGGGCGGCACGCTGACGCCCTGGCACACCGTCGACGCGATGCAGGCCTGGGCCGCCGCCGTCGCGGACGACGATCTCGCGCGACGGCTGTTCGCAGCCGAAAGCGTTGTCTGGGTCCGCAGTAGAGACGAGCACCGCAGCGCAACTCTCGCCGAGGTCTTCGCCACCGCCGGGGTCGAGCACACCGAGCGGGTGCTCCGTGCCTTCCACGACTGGTGGGAGCCGCACACCTTCCTCGATCCGGACGTCCCGGCGATGTTCACCGGGCTGCGCGAGCGCGGCATCCGGATCGGAGTGCTATCCAACACGATCTGGCCGCGCCGCGAGCACGAGCGCATCTTCGACCGCGACGGCGTCCACCACCTGATCGACGGCGCCGTGTACACGTCCGACATCGAATGGACCAAACCGCACCCGCTGGCCTTTCGGGCGGCGCTGGACTCGGTCGGTGTCGCAGATCCGGCGCGCGCCGTGTTCGTCGGTGACCGGATCTTCGACGACATACACGGCGCGAAGGCGGTCGGGATGCGGGCGATCCTCGTCCCGCACAGCGACATCCCAGCCAGCCAGGCGGGCCCGGTCAGCGGCGAGCCGGACGCCGTCGTCGAACGCCTTTCCGACGTCCTCGACCACATCGACCGCTGGCATCGGCCGCACTGACCTCAGCTGGAATTGTGTCAGTGGGCTCGGGCATCCTGGACGGCGTGCTGATCAGGGTCCTGCGTACGTATCTGCGCCCGTACCGAACGTGGCTCGGCTATGTCGCCGGGCTGCAGCTAGTCAGCACCCTCGCGGCGCTGTACCTGCCGAGTCTCAACGCGGACGTGATCGACAACGGCGTCGCCCGCGGCGACACCGGCTACATCATGCGCATCGGCGCATGGATGCTGCTAATCAGCCTCGTCCAAATTTCCGCCGCCGTCGTCGCCGTCTTCTTCGGCGCACGCACCGCGATGTCGTTCGGGCGTGACCTGCGCGGGGCGATCTTCGGACGGGTCGGTGCGTTCAGCGCCCGCGAGATCGCGCAGTTCGGTGCGCCGTCGCTGATCACCCGCAACACGAACGACGTGCAGCAGGTGCAGATGCTTGTTGTGATGGCCTGCACATTGATGATCGGCGCCCCGATCATGTGCGTCGGCGGCATCGTCATGGCGCTGCGTGAAGACCTCGGGCTGTCCTGGCTGGTCGGGGTGAGTGTCCCGTTGCTGGCGGTCCTGATCGGGCTCATCGTGCGCCGGCTGGTGCCGCAGTTCCGCGCCATGCAAAGGCGCATCGACACGGTCAACAAGGTGCTGCGCGAGCAGCTTGCCGGCATCCGCGTGGTCCGCGCGTTTGTGCGCGAGCCGCGCGAGATCGAGCGATTCGCCCGAGCGAACGACGACCTCACCGGATCCGGCCTGCGGGCCGGGCGCCTGATGGCGTTGCTGTTTCCCACCGTGATGCTCGTCCTCAACGTCTCCAGCGTCGCGGTGCTGTGGTTCGGGGCCGCGCGCGTGAGTAGCGGGCAGATGCAGATCGGCTCGCTGACCGCATTTCTGACCTACCTGGCGCAGATCCTCATGTCGGTCATGATGGCGACCTTTATGTTGATGATGGTGCCACGCGCCGCCGTGTGCGCCGAACGCATCGAGGAAGTGCTCGGCACCGAGTCGTCCGTCGTGCTGGCGGCCGTTCCGGTCACGCGCACCGAGATGCGCGCGCAGGTCGAGTTCCGCGACGTGAGCTTCCAGTACCCGGGTGCGTCCGAACCGGTACTCTGCGACATCAGTCTGCGCGTCGAGCCCGGCACGACGACTGCCTTCGTCGGCAGCACCGGTTCGGGTAAGTCAACCCTGGTCTCGCTCGTGCCGCGCCTGTTCGATGTCACCGGCGGCGCGGTGCTCGTGGACGGCGTGGACGTGCGTGAGCTCGACCCGGATCTGCTGTCGCTGCTCATCGGCCTGGTCCCGCAGAAGGCGTACCTGTTCGGCGGGACGGTTGCCAGCAACCTGCGCTACGGCAATCCCGAAGCGACCGACGAGCAGCTCTGGCAGGCGCTGAGCGTCGCACAGGCGCGCGACTTCGTCGAGGCCATGCCGGGGGGGCTGGCGTCACCGATCGCCCAGGGTGGCACCAATGTGTCCGGCGGCCAGCGCCAGCGGCTCGCGATCGCACGGGCCCTGGTGCATCGTCCGGAGATCTACCTCTTCGACGAGTCGTTCTCGGCGCTGGACCTCGGCACGGACGCGCGGTTGCGTGCGGCCCTGCGGCCGGTCACGCGCGAGGCTGCGGTCCTCGTCGTCGCCTCGCGCATCTCGAGCATCGCCGACGCCGACCAGATCGTCGTTCTTGAGGCCGGCCGGGTGATCGGCATCGGGCGCCACGACGAACTGCTCGAGACCTGCCCCACCTATGCGGAGATCGTCGAGTCGCAGCTCTCGGCGCAGGCCGCATGACTGTGCCGAAGAACGGGAAGGTCGTCCCGCAGCGGCTGCCCGAGGCTGGCGCCGCGGCCCGCCGGGGCGGCGGCCCGCCCTGGATGGGCGCGGCGATGCCGGCCGAGAAGGCGATGACCTTCGGGCCGTCCGCCAAGCGACTGATCAGTCGGCTGAGCCCCGCCCGTCTACACGTGCTCGCCGTCATCGTC
>JALZAI010000180.1 GCA_030948475.1 Actinomycetota bacterium | reverse complement strand
GCGCGACATAGGTCGAGGCGCCGCCACCGGCGAGCACGACGACGGCGGCGATCGACGCGATCAGGCCGGTCCGTCGGCGCGGCTTGGGCTCGGGTTGGGGGGCCCAGCCCTGCGGCCCAACGGGCTGATCGGCGGGCTGCGGCGCCCATCCGCCGCGGTCCGGACCGTTGGACGGAGGCTGGGTCATGGGGTGCTCCTGGGCGCCGGGCGGGCTCGCATTGTGCAGACTGGAGAGGCCACGACAACCAGGGCAGCTCCGATCAGCGTGGTGGTAGGTCCGCTGATGATCACCGAAGCATAGGCGCTCGACGTGGATTTCACCGCACCGAAAGCGGCCGCACCCGCGATGAGCGCGGTCACCGTGCCGAGAACCGCGGCGGCCCGGCGAATACCCAGTAGGAACAGAGCGGCTGCCGCGCCGGACGCGAGCGCAAGCAGCGGCCAAACGGTGAACAAGACGCCCAGCGGATCGGGCGGATCGACTAGACGCCGGACGGCGCCGCTCGCCTGGTAGCTGTTGCGGCTGGCCCGTCCGGATTTCAGCCACGGCAGAAACGTGCCGGCGACCAGCACGGCGAGTCCGAGAACGGCGACAAGCGCGGCGACGTCCTCGCGCGCGGACCTCGGCAGCCGGTCGATCAGGCGATTGCCCAGGTGTCGGCGCCCCGCAGCAACGACTGGAGCGCGTCCGCGTCAGTGGGCGCCGCCGCTGCAGCGGTAGCGAGCTGATCGGCCATGAGCGAGTCATATATGGCCCGCTCGACCGAGCGGAACACGCCCATCGGAGCGTAGCGGCTGTCCGGTGACGACAGCCGCGACAGCGCGAACGCGTACGCCGGGTTGTCCTGGTAGGCGTCGTGCACGACGATTCGGGGATCGTCGGCGGCGACACCGTCCTCGACCGACAATGAACCGTGGCCGGTACGGACGATGGCCTTCGACGAGTCCACGCCGAAGCGCAGTGGCGAGCCGTGCTCCATCCGGATCGTCCAGTCGTCGCGCGTGGCGGAGTCTTTGAGCACGTCGAACGCGCCGTCGTTGAAGATGTTGCAGTTCTGGTAGATCTCGATCAGCGCCGTGCCCTGGTGATCGGCCGCGGCGCGCAGCACCGAGGTGAGGTGCTTGCGGTCGCTGTCCAGCGTCCGCGCTACGAATGTCGCCTCCGCACCAAGGGCGACCGAGATCGGATTGAACGGGTGGTCCAGTGACCCCATCGGCGTCGACTTAGTGATCTTGCCGAGCTCGGACGTGGGCGAGTACTGGCCCTTGGTCAGCCCGTAGATCCGGTTGTTGAACAGCAGGATCTTCAGGTTCACGTTGCGGCGCAGCGCGTGGATCAGGTGGTTACCGCCTATCGAGAGCGCGTCCCCGTCACCGGTCACGACCCACACCGAGAGATCCGGACGCGAGGTCGACAGGCCCGTCGCGATGGCCGGCGCGCGTCCGTGGATCGAGTGCATGCCGTAGGTGTTCATGTAGTACGGGAAGCGCGACGAGCAGCCGATTCCCGAGATGAACACGATGTTCTCGCGCGGGATGCCGAGTTCGGGCATGAAGCCCTGGACAGCGGCGAGGATCGCGTAGTCGCCGCAACCGGGGCACCAACGGACCTCCTGGTCGGTCTTGAAGTCCTTCGGCTTGAGATTGCGCTCAGTCATGGCTGATGACACCCTCCAGCATTTCGGCCAGCTCGTCGGACTTGAACGGCAGCCCGCGCACCTGGGTCACGCTGATCGCGTCGACCAGGTACTTGGCGCGGATCAGCATGGCGAGCTGCCCGAGGTTCATCTCCGGGATCACGACCTTGTCGTAGCGCGACAGCACCGCGCCGAGGTCGGCGGGGAACGGGTTGAGATGGCGCAGGTGCGCCTGGGCGACGGATGCGTCGGCCGCGCGCACCTGGCGGCACGCGGCGCCGATCGGCCCGTACGTCGAGCCCCAGCCGAGGACGAGCACGCGAGCGTCGCCGTCGGGATCTTCGACCTGCATCGGAGCCAGGCTGCGAGCGATGCCGTCGACCTTGGCCTGCCGGGTGCGCACCATGAAGTCGTGGTTGTCCGCGTCGTAGCTGATGTTGCCGGTCTTGTCGGCCTTCTCGATGCCTCCGACCCGATGCTCCAGCCCGGCCGTCCCCGGAACGGCCCACGGGCGCGCCAGCGTCTCCGGGTCACGTAGGTACGGCAGGAAGTCCCCGGCTGCTCCGCCATTGGTCCCGGTGCCGTTCGGCTCGGTCGCGAACTCGACGCCGAGGTCGGGCAACTCGTCGACCGTCGGCACGCGCCACGGCTCGGAGCCGTTGGCGAGGTAACCGTCGGAGAGCAGCAACACCGGGGTGCGGTAGGTCAGCGCGATCCGCGCCGCCTCGACCGCCGTGTCGAAGCAGTCACCCGGTGACTGCGACGCCACGATCGGTACCGGCGCCTCGCCGTTGCGTCCGAACATGGCCAGCAGCAGATCGGACTGCTCGGTCTTGGTCGGCAGGCCGGTGGACGGACCGCCGCGCTGGATGTCGCAGACGATCAGCGGCAGCTCGAGCGACACCGCCAATCCGATCGTTTCGCCCTTGAGGACCACACCCGGACCGGACGACGTGGTGACCGCCAGCGCGCCGCCGAACGCTGCGCCCAGCGCGGCGCCGACGCCGGCGATTTCGTCCTCGGCCTGGAACGTCCGTACCCCGAAGCGCTTGTGCTTGGACAGCTCGTGCAGGATGTCCGAGGCCGGCGTGATCGGGTAGGCGCCGAGGAACAGCGGCAGCCTGGAGAGTTGCGACGCAGCGATCAGGCCGTAGGCGAGTGCCAGATTGCCGGTGATGTTGCGGTAGGTCCCGCTCGGCATCGTGGTCGCGGGCTTGACCTCGTAGGACACGGCGAACACCTCGGTCGTCTCGCCGAAATGGAAACCGGCCTTGAACGCTCTCGTGTTGGCGCTCGCGATATCGGGCCGGTTCGCGAACTTCTTCTCGATGAACGCGATCGTGGTCTCGGTCGGCCGCGAATACATCCAGGACAACAGACCGAGGGCGAACATGTTCTTGCTCCGCCCCGCGTCCTTGCGGGACAGTTCGGTGCCGTCCAGCGCATCCAGGGTCATCTGGGTCAGCTCGAGCGAGTGCACCTGGTAGCCGTCCAGCGAGCCGTCCTCGAGGGGGTTGCTCGACCAGCCGACCCGGGACAGCGCCCGGGTGGTGAAGTCGTGGGTGTCCACGATGAGCGTGGCGCCCTTGGGCAGATCCGCGAGATTGGCCTTGAGCGCGGCCGGATTCATCGCGACCAGCACGTCGGGACGGTCGCCCGGGGTGAGGATGTCGTGGTCGGCGAAGTGCAGTTGGAAGGACGAGACGCCGGCCAGCGTGCCCTGCGGTGCCCGGATCTCGGCGGGGAAGTTCGGGAAGGTCGCTAGATCGTTGCCGAACAGCGCGGTCTCCTGGGTGAACCGGTCACCCGTGAGCTGCATGCCGTCGCCCGAGTCCCCCGCGATGCGGATGACGACGCGATCGAGCTGCTGCACGTTCTTGGTCATGAGGAGCGGTTCTCCGTGAGCATCGTAGGGAGCGCTAGCGACCGATCTGCGGGGTCCACTCGGAAGCGCAGCGCTTTCCATGCACTTTCGTGGGGTGCAGGTGCGAAGCGGGGAGCCGCGACGGGGTGCTTGGTCATATGCGGGGATCGCCTCCGAGTGGGTCCGCAGCGGTCTCAATCGTACTTTCGTCGCGTCCAGTGAGCCGGTGTCCTCGCTCACCTCGTCGCGACTTTCCCGCCACTCCGCTGAGTCGCAGCAGCAGGTGCTGACGAGATATGCCCGGCGAATCAGGCCGGATCATAGCAAACCGGACGTGGCAATTACCGGACTGTCACAACCTGCCACTCTCGGGGGCATCATCTGCCTAGCCGTGCCCTTACCTTGGGAATACAACAAGTGACCGCCGTTCCCCGAATTCGGTGGCCCACTGAGGAGTTGTGTTGAGAGACCTGACGCTTCCATCCTTCGCGATGGATTGCCGACTCTGGCTCGTGATCATGCCCGAGGACGCAGGAATGCTCGACGAGGTCGACGGCGCTCCGATCCTGGCGGTGTTGTCCACTGCTGTGATCGGGCAGGACAGCTTCCGTCCGGCGAGCGGTGTGCTGACCGTGGGCCTGCTCGACGAGGACGTTGCGGTCAGCGCCAGAGCCTTGGGCGGCGAGACCCCGGCTGCTGAGTTGATCGACGCCGACGAGTCCGACTGCCTGCGATTCGTGCTGCCCGTGCCTGGCGGCGGCCTCGCCCTGCTTGCCGAGTTCAACCTGCCCGACGGCCCCGACCCCGAGGTGATCGACCGGGTCGACTCGCTCATGCGCTCGTTCCGCTGGGCGGCCTGAGCGTCTGCACCTCCTCGATTGTCGCAGTGCCGACGTCGAAGACAAAGCCGCGCACGTCCTCTCGATGCGGCAACCATCTGCATCCACGCACCAACTCGATGGAGTCGCGTACGGCGGCGTGCACGTCGGTGAAGCCGGGAACATCCCAGCTCGGCGGCGTCCCGGACTCGGACTCGAGTTCCGCGCGAAAAGCCGTGTCATCGAAGTCGTCCATGCCGCAGTCGGTGTGGTGCAGGATGACCACCTCGCGCGTGCCCAGGGCGCGCTGGCTCAGGGCGAGCGAGCGCATCACGTCGTCGGTGATCACCCCGCCGGCGTTGCGGATCAGGTGCGCGTCGCCGATGTCGAGGCCGAGCGCGCCGAACAGGTCCAGACGCGAGTCCATACATGTGATGACGGCCAGGCGCAGCTTGGGCTTGAGCGGGCGCGGTCCCGGGAACGCGGCAGCGTAGCCCTCGTTGGCGTGGATGAGGTGATCGATCGCCGACACGATGCGAAGTCAACCAGAAGCGGCTGGGAACGGTGCCGAGCGGGCCGGCGTTCTAGTGGACGTGCACGCGGTGGCGAACGCAGTGAAAACGGCGCTCCTGTTCGGAGCGCTCAGCGCCATCCTCGTCGTCCTCGGCGGGTACTTCTTCGGCCAGCGGGGCGCGCTCATCGCGCTACTCATCGCGGTCGCGCTGAACGGGTTCGCCTACTTCAACTCGGACAAGATCGCGCTCGCGTCGATGCGGGCGCGACCGGTGGGTGAGGCGCAGCAGCCGGCGATGTACCGGATCGTGCGCGAGCTGGCTACCAGCGCGCGGCAGCCGATGCCCCGCCTCTACGTGTCGCCGGCCGGCCAACCGAACGCGTTCGCGACCGGGCGCAGCCCGCGCCACGCGGCGGTCTGCGCCACCGAGGCCATCCTGCAGGTGCTGTCCGAGCGCGAGCTGCGCGCCGTTCTCGGCCACGAACTCAGCCATGTCTACAACCGCGACATCCTGATCTCGTCCGTCGCCGGAACGCTGGCGGCCGGAATCACGTACTCGGCGAACTTCGCGCTGTTCTTCGGCGGCGGCGGTCGCGATCGCAACAGCAACCCGCTGGCCGGGCTGCTCATGCTGATCCTCGGCCCGCTCGCCGCGACGCTGGTGCAGCTGTCGATCAGCCGGTCGCGCGAGTACCAGGCCGACGCGTCCGGCGCGCTGCTGACCAACGACCCGCTTGCGCTGGCCTCGGCGCTGCGCAAGCTCGAAACGGGCGTCGTCGCCCGCCCGCTGGCCCAGCGCCCCGCGCTCGTTTCGACGAGCCATCTGATGATCGTGAATCCGTTTCGCGGCTCCGGCCTGGTCAGTTGGTTCTCGACCCACCCGCCGATGGCCCAGCGCATTGCTCGCCTTGAGGCGATGGCCAAGTCCGACCCCCGCTACCTGCACTGATCGCGGACGCCGGCTGACCCCTCCGACTCTCGTGATCAACAGGGCTGAATGCCTGCTCTGGGCGGGGTTTCGCCCTGTTGATCACGCTCGGCTGAGGGTCTGCCGAGTTCGCGAGCCCGGGTGTCCAGCCACGTCACCACCTCGGCTGCCCAGGGCCGGACCCAGTTGGCGCACGTACGACGGAGGGTAGTGCGTCACGGCGTACCCG
>JALZAI010000164.1 GCA_030948475.1 Actinomycetota bacterium | reverse complement strand
AAGGTGCGAGCAATGGCCGAACAGTCCCTGCGGCGAGCCGATGAAAAGCTGGTCGAGCTCGTCGACCTGGTCGAGACTGCGCGGACGGTGCCGATGTCCTCGTCCTGCGTTGTGCCGAGGGAGCAGGTGCTCGACCTGCTCGACGACCTGCGCGAAGTGCTGCCCCCCGAGATCGACGAGGCGCGCAGGCTGATCGCCGGACGCGACGCGATGCTGAACGAGGCCTTCAACGACGCGAGTACCGCCCGCGAGGACGCCCGGGCCGAGGCCGAGTCCGTCGTCTCGGATGCCCAGAAGCGGGCCGGACAACTCGTCCATGACGCCGAGGTGCAGGCGTACGAGATCGTCGAGCAAGGCAAGGCCGAGCATGCCAGCCTGGTCTCCGCGACCCGGGTGCACCAGGAGGCGGGCGCGATGGCCGCAAAGCTGCGCGAGGAGACGACCAGCTACGACCAGCAGACTCGCGCCGCCGCCGACGATTACAGCCAGGTGACTCGCTCGGCAGCCGAGAGGTACAGCTTCGAGCAGCGCACCGATGCCGATAACTACGCGCGCAAGCTGCTGGCCGACAGCGACGACTACGCCGACCGGACCCTCGCCGAGATGGCCGAGGTCTTGCAGCGCGCGGCAGCGACCGCAGCCCAGGGCCGAAGGGCGATCGCCCAGCGCCGCGCGCAGTATGCGGAGCCACACCGGGCCGCGTCCGCGTCAGCGGATACAGCGGATGAGGTGGCCGAGCCCGAGGGCGAGAACGAGCTTCGCTCGACGGCGATCTCTGCCTGATTTCTTCACGGGGCCGGCCTCGGCTAGGCTGGTCTACGGCCTCAACCTATCTGAGCCGACGTTCGCATGCCTGAGAACTCGACACCGATCCCGCGACGCAAGTCCGGGGCAGATCCGCGCAGTCCGTTCGTCTTCGACGTCCGGGAACTGGGGCGGCGCCCCGGGGCGATGCGTGAGTATCGGCGTGGTGTTCTGGCGCCTGCGGGCCTCGGCTCGGAGTTCATCGGGGTGCCGGAAGGTGCCCCGCTCGCGGTCGACGTTCGGTTGGAATCGGTCACCGAGGGCGTGCTCGTTACGGGCACCGTCTCGGGTGCTCCGGGAACACTGCGCGGCGAGTGCGCGCGGTGCCTCGACCCGATCGCCGATGCGTTGGCCGTCGATGTCGGCGAACTGTTCGCCTACCCGAACAGCGCTACCGACGAGACGACCAGCGAGGACGAGGTCTACCGGATCGACGTCGATCATCTCGACCTCGAGCCGGTGGTGCGTGACGCGATCGTCTTGGACCTACCCTGGACGCCGCTGTGCCGGCCGGACTGCCCGGGCCTGTGCCCCGCCTGCGGGGAGCGGCTCGACAGTCTGCCGGCCGACCACACGCACACCGCGATCGACCCTCGCTGGGGGGTGCTGGCAGCATTGCGACAGCCGGCACCGCGCGACGAGGCACCGCGAGCAAGCACGCAGCGAGCAGGTACGGAGCGAGCAAGTACGGAATAGAAGTACGAATAGCAATGCGAATGGAGTCGTCGAGTGGCCGTCCCGAAGCGCAAGACCTCACGCAGCAACACCCGTTCCCGCCGATCACAGTGGAAGGCCAGCGCCCCGACGCTCGTCACCTGTCCGAACCGGGCCTGCGGCGCGATGAAGCTGCCGCACACCGCCTGCCAGAACTGCGGCCAGTACGACGGCAAGCAGGTCTTGTCGGTCTGAGCCGGACCTGTCGAGAGTCAGCCGAAGTGACCACGCCCCAGGACGACCTGCTCGACGAGCTTGCCGTCGCTCTGAATCCTGAGCTGCTGCGGCGTGCCCTGACGCATCGCTCCTACGCCTACGAGAACGGCGGCCTGCCGCACAACGAGCGTCTGGAGTTCCTCGGCGACTCCGTGCTCGGAGTGATCGTCACCGAGACGCTCTACCGCACCCATCCCGAGCTGCCCGAGGGCAAGCTGGCGAAGTTACGCGCGTCGGTGGTGAACATGCGCGCGCTGGCCGACGTGGCCCGCGGCATCGGACCGGGCGGTCTCGGCGCGTACCTTCACCTCGGCCGCGGCGAGCAGTCCACCGGCGGGCGGGACAAGTCGAGCATCCTCGCCGATGCGCTCGAGGCCCTGCTCGGCGCCATCTACTTCGAGCACGGGCTGACGGAGTCGGCGCGCGTCGTCCATGCGCTCTTCGACCGCGTGATGCGCGAGGCTGCCGAGCTGGGCGCCCGCCTGGACTGGAAGACCAGCCTGCAGGAGCTCACCGCGGAGCTCGGCCTCGGCGTCCCCGAGTACCTGATGTCCTCGGCCGGTCCCGATCACGAGAAGACCTTCACCGCACAGGCCGCCGTTGGCGGAGAGCAGTTCCAGGCGTGCACCGGGCGCAGCAAGAAGGAGGCCGAGCAGGCCGCCGCGGAGGCGGCCTGGCACGTGATCACCGGACGGTCCGCCAGCTCGGTCGCCAGCTCCCCGTAGCCGGTGCCGGAACTTCCTGAAGTCGAGACGGTCCGGGTCGGCTTGCAGCGCTGGCTCGCGGGCCGCACCGTGGCGTCGGTTGAGCTAGGTCACGCGCGAACAGTCCGGCGCCACCTCGGCGGATCACAAGATCTCATAGCTCGACTGACCGGCGCGCGTATCGAGACTGTTTCGCGCCGCGGCAAGTACCTGTGGATGGCGCTGCGGACACCGATGTCCAGCCACGCCGAATGCCTCATCGCGCATCTGGGCATGAGTGGCCAGCTGCTGGTCGCGCCCCCGGACGCGCCGGACGAGAAGCACCTGCACATGCGCGTGGGCTTCTCTGACGGCGGTCGGGAGCTGCGCTTCATCGATCAGCGCACCTTCGGCGCGATCCTGCTGGACGCCCTCGTCCCGGCGACCGACCGGCCCGAGGAGTTGCTGCCGGCTCGGCTGGCCCATATCGCCCGCGACCCGATGGATCCGTACTTCGACGCTGCGCTGTTCGACACCCGATTGCGTCGCCGCGACTCGGCGGTGAAGCGGGCGCTGCTCGACCAGAGCCTGCTGTCGGGCGTAGGCAACATCTACGCCGACGAGGCGCTGTGGCGAGCGCGACTGCACGGCGAGCGCCGCGGCGTGACACTGCGTCGAACACACGTGATGGCGCTGCTCGGGCACGTCCGTGACGTACTCGGTGAGGCGTTGCGGGCCGGCGGGACGTCCTTCGACGCGCTCTACGTCGGAGCTGAAGGTGAGCGCGGCTACTTCGACCGGTCGCTGTCCGCGTACGGCCGCGAAGGCGAGCCGTGTCTCCGGTGCGGGACGCCGATCCGGCGCGAGGCGTTCATGAACCGCTCCAGCTTCTTCTGCCCTCGCTGTCAGCGCCGTCCCCGTCGAGTTCGGCCGTAGGCAACCAGGTTTCACCTCAAGTTCGCGGACGCCGCCCTGGCAAACAGCAGCTGGGAGGTAAATCAGATCGACTGCGCGGCTGAGCAGGTTGACCCGCCGTTATCTCAGTGCAACCATGAAGTGACCTGACGGGAGCACGTCGCGCCGCTCGACCCGGAACCCCGCCGGTGGCCGATCGGCAGCGCCGCCCCCGGCTCGTCGACATGCGAACGAAGTCCGCACACCTGCGCGGCGTCCACGAAACGCCGTCCGGCCGCCGGACACCGAAGTGAAACTGAAGGGTCGCCCACATGGCACGCGCTCTGCTCGGTTACGTCGGCACGAACAACGACCTGATTCTTGCGGCGGAGGTGGGCCGGCTACGCCGCCGGGTGAGCGAACTGGAGACCGAGCTCGCGCATCTGCGCACCACCCACCGCGCCGAGCTCGAGCTCGAGCTGCACCGCATCGCCGAGGCCGCCGAGCCCGCGCTTACCTGAGCGGGACTGGGGTCTCCCGCGATTCGTTGCGGGCGGTTCCCGGCCACAGCCCTCCCGCCGCGCTAGTTTCGTGCGGACGTCCCGGCAAGATCGGGACGACGCCGAGCTGACCCGGGAGATTCGTGCATCTCAAGTCGCTGACCCTGCGCGGGTTCAAGTCCTTCGCGTCGGTCACCACGCTGCGCTTCGAGCCGGGAATCACCGCCGTCGTCGGTCCGAACGGATCCGGCAAGAGCAACGTCGTCGACGCCATCGCCTGGGTGCTCGGAGAGCAAGGCGCCAAAACGCTGCGTGGCGGCAAGATGGAGGACGTCATCTTCGCCGGGACGGCCGCCCGCGCCCCCCTGGGTCGCGCGGAGGTGACCCTGACCATCGACAACGGCGACAGCGCGCTGCCAATCGACTACGCCGAGGTGTCGATCACCCGCCGGATGTTCCGCGAGGGCACCAGTGAGTACGAGCTCAACGGGGAGCAGGTACGCCTGCTCGACATCCAGGAGCTGCTCTCGGACTCCGGCATCGGCCGCGAGATGCATGTCATCGTCGGGCAGGGCCAGCTCGATGCCATCCTGACCGCGCGTCCCGAGGACCGCCGCGGCTTCATCGAGGAGGCAGCCGGCGTCCTCAAACATCGCAAGCGCAAGGAGAAGGCACTGCGGAAGTTGGACGCGATGCAGGCCAACCTCACTCGCGTCACAGACCTCACCGGCGAGCTGCGTCGTCAGCTCAAGCCGTTGGGCAGGCAGGCCGAGATCGCCCGCCGCGCCGCCGGTGTCCAGGCCGAGCTGCGCGACTCGCGGCTGCGGCTGATCGCCGACGACCTGATCACGCTGCACGAACAGCTGCGCAAGGAAGTCGCCGACGAGCAGGCAATCCGCACGCGCCGCGCCGGGGTCCACGACGCGATCGAGCAGGCCCGGTCCCGCGAGAGCGAGCTCGAGCAGTCGATGGCCGCTGACGCGCCACTCGTCGCGAGCACTCAGGAGACCTGGTACCGGCTGGCGTCGCTGGATGAGCGCTTCCGAGGCATCGGGACGCTCGCCGCCGAGCGGGCACGCCACCTCGGCGCGGCGGCAGCCGAGCCGGACGCGACACACGGCGGGCGCGATCCCGAGTCGATGCTCGCCGAAGCGGCTCAGGTCCGGGTGGAGGAGCAGCGACTACGGCTGCGTCTTGACGAGGCAACGGCCGAGCTCACCGACGCCGCCGCCGAGCGCCACGATCTGGAGGGCGGGCTCGCCGGAGCCGAGCGGGGCCTGGTAGCCGCGGCCCGGGCAGTAGCCGACCGTCGGGAGGGGCTCGCCACGCTTGCCGGGCAGGTGAACGCCATGCGCACGCGCGCCAACGCGGCTGGGGACGAGATTTCCCGCCTTGACGCGGCCGCGGGCCAGGCCCGCGAGCGGGCAAGCCGTGCCGAGGCGGAACTGGCCGGCATCCAGGCTGAGGTCGACGCGCTCGATGCGGGCGAGGTCGGGCTGGACGCCCGGCACGAGGCAGCCGTCGCGGCCCTAGAGGCGATCGAGGACCGCGTCCGCGAACTGGCC
>JALZAI010000300.1 GCA_030948475.1 Actinomycetota bacterium | reverse complement strand
CGATCACGCGCTGTCGAATGTCAGCTTGAATCGGTCGGGTCGGTAGGTAATTCGCACGTACTCGAACGGAGCGTCGCCCTGGTCGAAGGTGACGCTCGTGACGCGCGCGGTCGGCGTTCCCGGGTCGAGTCCGAGCAGCCGGGCCTCGTCGTTGGCGCAGAACGCGACCTCGATCGTATTCGTCGCGCGACGCGGCTCGACGCCGTACTTGTCTTTCAGCGTGCGATACAGCGACTGCAGCTTGAGAACGTCTCCAGCCAGGCCGGAGAACCGTTCTGGATTGAGGTAGGAGTCCAGCAGCGCCGCGGGTGTGCCGTTCAGCAGCGCCACACGCAGCAGTCGAAACGCTACGGAGCCACCGATGCCCAGCGCGTCCAGCACGTCCCGCGGCGCCGGGCCCGGCCGCGACCGCTCGTTCCTCGTCTCGTACGCGCTGTTCTGGCGCCGCATTACATCGCTGAAGCTGCCGAGCTTCGACACCTTCTCCTCATAAAGCTTGTCATTGACGAAGGACCCGCGCGACCGCAGCCGGGTGATGTATCCCTGTCGCGCGAGATCGAGGAACGCCTGCCGCACCGGAGCGACGCTGACGCCGAGCGTGCCTGCCAGCTCCCGCTCGGTCGGAAGGCGGTCGCCGGGCACCAGGGTGGCGTCCTCCAGCTGAGCCAGAATCGCCAGCCTGAGCTGATGATGCAGTGGCACCGCCGACGACTTGTCGAGGGACGGCGTGATCAACTTTCGGGTAGCAGTCGTCATAGCATCGCGGTCGTTCCGCCGTCGACAACGATGCATGACCCAACCAGGAACGAGGCGTTGTCGCTGGCGAGGAAGGTGGCGACCCGCGCGATCTCAGCTGGATCTGCCATCCGCCCAGCCGGGATGCTGCGAACCTCCTGGGCGAGTTCGGCCTCGGGCACCTCGTCACCTGAATCGTCGAGTCGGACCATCGCGGTGTCGGTCGTTCCGGGTGCGATCGCGTTGACTCGGATGCCGTGCGCGATGAGTTCCACCGCGATTGAGCGGGTGAAGGCCAGGACGGCGCCCTTGGACGCTGCATAGGTCGAGCAGCCAGGCCAGGACTGGAAGCTGTGCACCGACGCCGTGTTGATGATGCAGCCTGCGCCCTTGCTCCGCATGACCGGCACGACCTTGCGCGCGCACAGAAACATGCCCCGGACATTGACTGACATCGTTCGGTCCCACGCATCGACCGAGGTGTCCTCAAGGTTCGTCCAGCAGCCAATACCGGCGTTGTTGCACAGGACGTCGATCGATCCGTGCTGGGCGATGACCGGCCCCAGCACCGCGTCGACGTCGCGCTCGTCCGCCACATCCATCCGACGGGCCTCGGCTGTTGACAGCCCCTTTGTTGCCGCTTCCGCGCTCGGTAGCGAGATGTCGCAAACAATGACGCGATCACCCGCCGCGACGAACTCCCTGGCCATCGCGGCGCCGATGCCGCCACCACCACCGGTGATGACCACGACCCGGCCGGCGCCGGCCGAAGGCGAGCTCATCGGGTCGACCGGAATGGTTCATCGCGCTGCCGCAGGAACGTACCGAGGCCGTGCTCGCGGATCAGGCCTTCGCGCTCCCGCAGCTCGGCCGGGTCCTGGTGGGCCAAGGCGAGCGAGAGCGACTCCAGGTTGTATTCGAGGGTGTCGCGAAGACCCATCAGTTCGTAGCTGCGGTTGACCGCGCGTTTCATCTGCCGCAGTGCCGCCGGTGGGATGGCGCACAGTTTGGTCGCGATATCGATGCTCGTGGACAACAGCTCGTCCGGCCCCACGACGTCGGTGACAAGCCCGGCGGCGTGCGAGGTCTCCGCGTCCCACGTCTCGCCCAGATAGAGGAACCGGCGGCCCTGCTTCATCGGCATGATGTAGGGGTAGATCATCGCCGCGACCCCGCCGACATGGCGCACCTCCGGTACCCCGAAGCGCGCGTGCGTCGACGCGATGGTGAAGTCGCAAACCGCCGCGAGGTCGCACGCGTGGCCGAGCGCATACCCGTTGACGGCAGCGACGATCGGAATCGGTGCCTCCCAGAAGCTCAGGCAGCGGCGCATCAGCCAGTCCAGGTGGCGGCGGCCGTCCTGGAACGGCCACTGCTCGTCCGGAATCTTGAGGTCGATCCCGGCCGAGAATGCCCGCCCCGCGCCGGTGATGACGACGGCCCCGATGGCCTCGTCGGCTACCGCCACCGCGAGCTCCGCGTCCAGTCGTGCGAGCAGCTGCGGGCTCAGCGCGTTGAGTACCTCGGGCCGGTTGAGCGTGAGGATCCGCACCGGCCCCTCCGTCCGGGGGACGAGCACGTTGTCCGCCGCGCTCTCGGTGTGGGTCATCGCAGCACTCCGTCTCGCAGTCTCAGTCGGTTGCCCGGCAGACGACGGGGACGATCGCTGGGCGAACCGCTCGGGCACCGGTCCGCCCGCTCCGGCGAATGTCATGCCGAGCAGTTCGGCGTTGATCGCCGCAGCCCGGCGCAGCCCCATCCGTTCCACGGCGTAGTTCCAGGCGCGTTTGGCCGTGACCACGCCCCCCGCGGGGATGGTCGCAAGCTGCTCAGCCAGCGCTTGGACGGTGCGGTCGAAGCTTTCTTCTGACGCCTCTGCGGATACGAGCCCGAGACGGGCGGCTTCGCTGCCGTCTATGTATTCGCCGAGGTAGAGCATCTTGCGCGCGGCCTTCGCACCGGTCAGGTGCGGGAGGATCGGCACGAGCAGCGGGTTGCCGAACCGGATCTCCGGATCACCCAGCGTGGCCGAGGTCGTGACCACCGAGATGTCGGCCAGGCCGGCCAGATGGTTGGCGCCCCCGAGGCAGTATCCGTGGATTGCGGCGATCATCACTTTGTCGAGCGACCAGACGCGCATGAAGGCGGAGTGGTGGTGGTAGGAGTCCAGGATCTCGTCGACGTCGGCGGGCGGGCTGTCCACGCGTTCCTTCAGATCCGCGCCGGCGCAGAAGGCCCGACCGGCGCCGCGGAGGACGACGACCCGGATCTCGTCGGAGTGCCGGATCTCCTCGAGCGCGTTGATGATCGCGGTCTCGAGGTCGACGCTGAGTGCGTTCAGCACCCCGGGCCGGTTCATCGTCAGATACACGACCTCGCCGCGCCGCTCGACGATCAGTGGTTCGGAGGCGGTCATCGGCTCGTCCCCAGCTGCGTCCAGGATGTGCTGGGCTCGTGATACGGCATGACCGCGGCGTGCCGGGCCTCGGCCCACTGCACGAGGTGTTGCCGCGACATCACGGCGCCGCCTGGGTTGTGATCAGCGCGTAGCTCCCACTCCGGGTGCCGCAGGTGCATCACCATCGGCGCCAGGTCCCCGGTGATCGCGGCCGTCCTCCCGCGGGACTCGACGATCACGACCTGATGGCCCGGGCTGTGTCCGGCCGCCTTGCGCACATTGACACCTGGCGCGATTTGCTGGTCACCGTCTGGAGTTCGCAGCTGGCCGGACGCGGCGAGCAGGCGAACCTCGTCGGGCGCATACAGGGGCTTCGTGGCGGGATCGCCCGACAGGGCCCACTCGCACTCGCCCTGCTGCACCACGTATTCGGCATTGCCGAATGCAGGTCTGCCCGCACCGTTGTCCCACGTGAGATTTCCCCCGCAGTGATCGGTGTGTAGATGGGTGTTGACGACCAGGTCCACGTCCGCCGGATCGATGCCCTGATGACGCAGGGCATTGGACAGCCCGGCCCCGTTCGCACGGTCGAGGTCGGGATCGGCGCCGAGGGGCCCGTCGCCGAAACCGGTGTCGACCAGGATCGTGCGATCGGTCGACCGGATCACCACGCAGTTGAGGCCGAGCCAGATGTGGCCGTGCTCGTCCGGCTGCAGATATCGGGCGGACAGCTCCGCCGGCATCGCCCCGGCCATCAACTCCGCCGGCGTACGCAGCAACCCGTCGGACAGCACGAGCAGTTCGAAGTCGCCGACCTGGCGGCGCAGGACGCCGGTCACGGCGCCTCGTCCGGGAGTTCGCTGAAGCTGCGCACGGCCGCGTCGATCGCGGTTACCCCACCCGCGGCGCCGAAGGACAAGATGAGTGGGTTGATCTCCACGACATCGACGGTGACCGGCAGATCGACAACGAAGGCGGAGAACGCCAGGACGGCCGCATGTAAGGCATCGAGGTCCGCTAACCTGCGCGCCCGCTGCATCGCCGGCCCGAACAGACCCGCGATCATCTCCCATGCGCGCGCGGTGTCGACGGGCACCGAAGCGAGCTGAGGTTTCGGGAACGACTCCACCCACAGCCCGCCCCAACCCAGGATCACTACGCGACCGAAGACGGCATCAGTGCGTGAGCCGAGGAGGAGCTCGGTGCCCGGCGGGACCATCGTCTGGACCAAGACGCCTCGGTACCGCGCCCTGCCCAGTCGGGCGGCCAACTGGACGAGCTCGGCGTAGGCGAGCCGGACCGCGGCATCGTCGGTGAGTCCGAGTCGGACTGCTCCGTGGTCGCTCTTGTGTGTGAGGTTGCTGTCGACGACCTTGAGCGCGACCGGATATCCGACCCGCCCTGCGGCGGCGCATGCCTCGTCGGCGCTGCCGGTCAACTCCTCGGCCGCGATCGGCATCCCGTAGCGCGACATCGCCGCCCGCACCTGGAACTCGTCCCAGACCATCGGATCGCCGGGCAGTCGTGTTCGCACGTGGACGAGTGCCGAGATTCCTTGCGTCGCGGCCGACTTAGTCATGGTCGCTGCCGAACGATAGGAGACGGCGTTGGCGATGGCGCGCAGCGCTTGGCGGCCACCGAGCAGTAGCGGAACGCCGGCCTGCTCGGCCGCCGTCCGCACAGCTGTGTCGGGCTCGCCGGGGACGAAGGCGAAAGCGAGCACGTCCTTGCCGTGGC
>JALZAI010000161.1 GCA_030948475.1 Actinomycetota bacterium | reverse complement strand
GCTCCCGCCACCGCGCTGTCGAGGTCGGCGTCGTCGAAGACGATGAACGGAGCGTTGCCGCCCAGCTCCATCGAGCAGCTCACCACGCAGTCGGCCGCCTCGTGCAGGAGGCCGCGCCCGACCTCGGTGGAGCCGGTGAACGACAGCTTTCGCACCCGCGGGTCGTGCAGCATCGCCGACACCACGGCACCGGAGCGCCGGGCGGGGAGCACGTTGACCACGCCGGCCGGCACGCCCGCCTCCTCGAGGATGCGGGCCATCGCCAACGCGGTCAGCGGGGTGTCGCTGGCCGGCTTGAGGACGACGGTGCAGCCGGCCGCCAGCGCGGGACCGATCTTGCGCGTGGCCATCGCCGCGGGGAAGTTCCATGGGGTCAGCAGCAGCGCCACCCCCACTGGCTTGCGGAAGGTGAGGATGCGGTTCGCGCCGGACGGAGCGGTACGCAGCTCGCCCCTGATGCGGACCGCCTCCTCGCTGAACCAGCGGAAGAACTCCGCGGCATAGGTGACCTCGCCGCGCGCATCGGTCAGCGACTTGCCCATCTCGAGCGACATGAGGAACGCGATCTCCTCGCGCCGCTCGGTCATCAGCTCGAAAGTCCGGCGAAGCACGTCGCCGCGTTCCCGCGGCGCGGTCGCCGCCCAGTCCGGTTGGGCGGCGGCAGCGGCCGACACCGCGCGGGACACGTCGTCCGCGCCGGCGCGCGGCACGGTCGTGATCTCGTCGCCGGTCGAGGGATCGAGGACGGGGAAGGTCCCCGCGGACCCGCCGCTCCACTTGCCGTCGATGTACATCTCGGTGGGGGTGCCAGCCGGAAGTGTCATGGCTAGTAGCTTGCCACCCGGTACCGCGGCGCGATACGGGACATGATTTCCGGACGCGCTCGGATAGGGTCGCCTCCAAAGGGAGGCAACCCCATGCCGGTAGCTGAGGGTGCGTTGCGCCGATGATCACCGTCGAGCGCCGGCTGGCGATCGAGCGTCCCGTATCGGACGTGTGGAGGTTCCTGTCGGACTTCACCACCACCGAGCAGTGGGATCCGGGCACGGTCAGCACCACGCGCTCCGACGGCGGTCCACTTCGGCTGGGTTCGCGCTTTCACAATGTGTCCACCTTTCGGGGACGCCGCACCGAGCTCGACTACGTGATCAGAAGCTTCGAGCCCGATCGGCACCTCACCTTCACCGGCGAGAACAAGAGCGTCACGGCGACCGACGACATGAGTTTCGCGTCCTCGCCGGGCGGCGGGACACTACTGACCTACCGCGCGCACTTCGACTTCAAGGGACTGGCCCGCTTCGCCGAGCCGCTGCTGCGGCGCGTCCTCGCCAAGATCGCCGACGACACCGTAGAGCAGCTACGCAGGACAGTCGAATCCCTGCCGCATAAGGGGATCCTGCCCGACTAAGGAGACCCTGCCCGATTAAGGGGATCCTGCCCGAATAAGGAGAAACTGTGCCCGAGCCGATCTGGACACCCGATCCCGAAGTGGCCGCATCCGCGCCTATCACCGAGTTCGCCCGGCTCGCCGAGCAGTGCACCGACCGGAGTCTGGCCGACTACGACGCGCTGCTGAGCTGGTCGGTGGAGGACCTGGATGGCTTCTGGCGCTGCCTCTGGGACTACTTCGACATCCGTGCCGCGAGCGGCAGCGACACCGTCCTCGCGAGTGACGAGATGCCCGGCGCCCGCTGGTTCCCCGGCGCGAAGCTCAACTACGTCGATCAGGTGTTTCGCGACCGTCCTCCCGACGGCGTCGCGATCGTCGAGGTGGACGAGGCGGGACGCCACAACGAACTGAGCTGGGCGCAGCTGCACAACCAGGTGGCCGCGCTCGCCGCGACGTTGCGCACGAAGGGCGTCGCAGCCGGCGAGCGGGTCGTCGCATACCTGCCCAACGGCATCGAGGCGGTCGTCGCGTTCCTCGCCACAGCGAGCATCGGCGCGATCTGGTCGGCCTGCGGCATGGATTACGCGCCGACCGCAGCGCTCGGCCGGTTCGGACAGCTCGAGCCGGTCGTCCTCGTCACGGCGGACGGCTACCAGAACGGCGGCAAGACCTACGACCGCGGCGAGGCCGTCGCCGAGATCCGCGCCGGGTTGCCGTCGCTGCGCGCGACGATCGCCGCCGAGCGCAACAGGGCGGCCGCGCCGCCGGACTCGCTAGCCTGGTCCGACGCGACCTCGGGTTCGGCCGAACTGACTGCGACGCCCGTCCCGTTCGACCACCCACTGTGGGTGCTGTTCTCCTCGGGGACGACCGGACTGCCCAAAGGCATCGTCCACGGCCACGGCGGGGTCCTGCTGGAACACCTGAAGGCGATCGCGCTGCAGTCCGACATCGGGCCGGATGACGTCTTCTGGTGGTACACCACGCCGAGCTGGATGATGTGGAACTTCCAGGTCGCCGGGCTGCTCACCGGCGCGACGATCGTCTGCTACGACGGCTCCCCGGCGTATCCGGAGACGGACGCGGTATGGGAGCTGGCCGCGCGCCTGGGCGTGACCGTGCTCGGCACCAGCCCGGCATACCTGACCGCGTGTGCGAAGGCAGGCGTGCGTCCGGGAATTGACCACGACCTGGGCCGGCTGCGCACCATCGGAGTCACCGGCTCGACCCTGCCAGCACCGTCCTATCACTGGGTGCTGGACAACGTCGGCCGGCACGTCCAGCTCGGGTCCATCACGGGCGGGACGGACGTGGTGACGGCGTTCGCCGGCGCCGCGCCGAACGTCCCCGTCTGGGCGGGTGAGATCTCAGCGGCCTACCTCGGCGTCGCGCTCGACTCGTTCGACGAGGACGGCCACAGGGTGCGCGGTGAGGTCGGCGAGCTCGTCGTCACCAAGCCGATGCCGTCGATGCCGGTGATGTTCTGGAACGATCCGGACGGCTCGCGCTATCGCGATGCGTACTTCGACCGGTTCCCGGGCGTGTGGCGTCACGGCGACTGGGTGACGATCACCGAACGCGGCAGCCTCGAGATGCACGGCCGCTCGGACGCCACGCTGAACCGCAACGGGATCCGAATGGGATCGGCCGACATCTACGAGGCGGTCGAGCAACTGCCCGAGATCACCGAGTCGATGGTGATCGGCATCGACGAGAAGGACGGCGGTTACTGGATGCCGTTGTTCGTCACGCTCAGCGAGGGCACTGAGCTGGACGACGAGCTCACCGGCCGGATCAAGGCCGCGGTCCGCCAGCACGCCTCGCCGCGGCACGTCCCGGACGAGGTGATCGCAGCGCCCGGGATCCCGCACACGCGCACCGGCAAGAAGCTGGAGGTGCCGGTGAAGAGGATGCTGCAGGGCACGGTCACCGACAAGACTTTCGATGCGGGCAGTGTGGATGCCCCCGAGCTGATCGACTGGTACCTCGAGTTCGGCAACCGGCACCGCGGTGACTGACGGATCGTCCGGTTGACTGACGGATCGTCCAGCGACTGACGCCGGATCCGCCGTCAGTGATCTTCGCGATCCATCACTTGCTGCGCAGGTGCTCGGGACGCAGCCGCTGAACGATCTGCCCGCGCGCCACGTACCGTGCAGTATGAGCTGCACCCCACGAAAGCGCTCGCTAGGCTCGCGCTTTCGCAGGGACCCCGGTTGAGCACGGGGCGGCGCTGGGCCGTCGTCGCCGCGTGCGCCGTGATCCTGCTGCTCACCCCCTTCCTGCTCAGCCGGATCCCGGTCACCGAGACCGGAGTGTCCGCATCGGCGTTGCTCGCCCGGATTCAGGCGTCCGCGGACGTCGGCTACTCCGGCTACGCGGAGGCATCTGGCGGGCTCGCGCTGCCGGTGAGCTCGTCGGATTTCGGTTCGCTAGCCGATCTGCTGGGCGGGCGCACCGATCTGCGGGTCTGGTGGCGCGGCCCGTCCGACTGGCGCGTCGACACCGTCGATGCGGTCGGCGAGAAGGACGTCCACCAGGACGCGACCGGCATCTGGAGCTGGGACTACGAGCGCAACCAGGCCTCGCGGCTCGTGTTCGCCGCACCGCCCGAGGTGCGGCTGCCCCGCGCCGATGATCTGGCGCCCCCGTCGCTCGCCCGCCGGCTGCTGAGCCAGGCCCGTCCGAGCGAGGTCACCCTACTGCCCGGACGGCGCATCGCGGGTCACGACGCCGCGGGCCTCCGCCTGCGTCCGGCGGAGCGGAGGTCCACGATCGCGCGGGTCGACGTCTGGGCGCTGCGGTCCGGACTGGCGCTCCAGGTCGACGTGTACGGCCGGACCGGGCCGGCCGCGCTCAACACGGCACTGCTCGACGTGAGCACGAAACAGCCGTCCACAGCGAGCACGAGATTCCTTCCGCCGCTGAGCGCCCGGGTCAGTACCGACACGCTTCCCGACCTCGTCGCTGCCATCGACCAGTTCGCCCGGGTCACGCCGCCGCGTCGGCTCGCTGGGCTCACCCGATCCCGCGGCTTCCGGACCGGATTCGGCTCGGTCGGAGTGTACGGACGCGCGGTCACGCGACTCATCGCCCTGCCGTTGCCACCGCGACTGGCCGACGACCTCGCCAGGCAGCTCAGCGGCGCCGCCGCGGTGACTCAGCAGGGCGACGCCGCGTCGCTGCAAATCGGTCCGATGACCGTGCGGCTCACGGCCCGGGCCTTCAACGGCACCCGGTGGCTGCTCGCCGGCACGGTCACGCCGAAGACGCTGCAGGCGGCGGACACCCAGCTGCCCGTCCCGGAAGGCTTCTTCCGATGATCCGGACGCACGCGCTCACCAAGCGCTTCGGCAAGGTGCTCGCCGTCGACAGCATCGACCTCGACGTGCGCCAGGGCGACATCTACGGCTTCCTGGGCGCGAACGGCTCGGGCAAGACGACGACGGTGCGGATGATTCTCGGTCTGGTGCTGGCCACGTCCGGGAGCATCGAGCTGATGCGCCGGCCGATGCCCCGCTCGGCGCACCGGGTGCTGCCGTCGGTCGGAACACTGATCGAGGGACCCGCCGCCTACGGGCACTTATCCGCGCGGGCCAATCTCGCGATCCTCGACGCCAGCGGTTCAGGTTCGCGGACCGGCCGGCCGTCGCGGAGCCGGCGCATCGCGGGCGTCCTCGAGCAGGTCGGGTTGGCCGGTATCGGTAACCGCCCGGTCCGCGCGTACTCGCTCGGCATGCGGCAGCGGCTCGGCCTCGCGGCGGCCCTGCTGCGCCGCCCGGAACTGCTGATCCTGGACGAGCCGACCAACGGCCTCGACCCGCAGGGCATCCGCGAGATCCGCGAGTTGCTGGTGCGCCTGAACAGCGAGGGGACGACGGTGTTCCTGTCCAGTCACCTGCTCGCCGAGATCGAGCAGATGTGCACTCGCGTCGGCGCGCTGGACCGCGGCCGGCTGGTCGTTCAGGACGATCTCGACGCGTTGCGCGGGCCGACCGGACGCACGATCATCGACACCCCCGACCCGGACGCCGCGATCGCGCTGCTGGACGGACGGGTCGAGGCGCGCAACGGGGCCCGGCTGATCGTGCGCGGCGAGTCCCCGGCCGCCCTCAACGCGATGCTGGTCGCGCGCGGTCTCGCCGTCCGCGAACTAACGCCCGAACGACGCAGCCTGGAAGACGTGATCCTGGAACGGACTTCGCACGGCTCGGACCGGGTGATGCCGGCGTGATCGCCGTCGAACTACGCAAGCTCGCGCGCCGTCCGCGCACCTGGCTCACCTTGCTCCTGCTGGATCTGCTGCCCACCATCGTCGCGGTGTTGCTCGCCGTCACCCACCTCGGCCCCCGTCCGGGGCAGGGGCCGGCGTTCCTGTCGGCGGTGCTGGCGAACGGGGAACTGTTCTCGGTCGCGGCGCTGGCGATCGTGCTGCCCCTGTTCCTGCCGATCGCGGTCGCGGTGGTGGCCGGCGACTCGGTCGCCGGGGAAGCGCAGGCGGGCACGCTGCGCTACCTGCTGGTGCGTCCGGTCGGGCGGACCAGGCTGCTGATTGCCAAGCTCGTCGCCGTCCTCGTCTTCGTCGTGGTGGCGGTCGTGCTCGTGGCGAGCACCGGGTTCCTCGTCGGCAAGCTGCTGCTCGGCGGGCACCCGCTGCCAGCGGGGACGTCGATCGCCAGCGTCTCCGGCTCGACGCTGACGCCCGGCCAGGTCGCGGTTCGCACTGTGCTCGCGATCGGCTACGTGGCGCTCTCGATGCTCGCCGTTGCTGCGATGGCGCTGCTGCTGTCAACACTCACCGATTCACCGTTGACTGCGGCGCTCGGCGCGCTGGCGTTTCTGGTCGGGTCGTCGCTGCTGCTCACCCTGGATGCGGCGCGCTCCCTGACGCCCTACCTGCCGACCCGGTACTGGCTCGCGTTCGTAGACATCTTCCGGGACCCGATTCTCTGGCGCAATGTCGTGCGCGGCGTGCTGCTGCAGCTGGCCTACGTGGTGGTGCTGCTCGGCGCCGCCTGGGCAAACTTCAGCACGCGCGACATCACGAGCTGAGCCGGCAGTCGCCGCGCCCGAGCCGGACCGGCGGCCCCGCGGCCAGTTCGCGCAGGAGCATCGACTGCACTGTGGTGTCCCGTGGCAGTCCGCCGTGATTGACCGGATCGGTGGCGCACACGCTCTGCACGGTCAGGTTCAGCGCACCGTCCAACTGCGCCGAGGATGGCGGGACGACCACGTCGTCGTGCGTCGTCCAGATCGAGACGAAGGTCGGCCCGCGCGGTGTCTCGTCGCCATCATTGAGATCCGCGAGCAAGGTGCTGTCCGGCTCGAGCTGCTGGCAGGCCGGGGGGCAGGCGCCCGGCAGCAAGGATCCCGCCGCGCCGGCGAGATCGGTGCCGTGGTGCGGCGAGCCGAGCGTGATGACTCGGCGTGCCACGGAATCTCCCCCGTACGAGCGCACCCACAGCCGCACGACGACGCCGCCGGCCGAATAGCCGATCACGTCGACGGATTCGGCGTGCGCCTTCGCGCGCAGCCGCGTCGCCGCAGCCCCGAGCGCCTGCGCCTGAGCGTCGAGGTCGCCCCGTCCGTCGCCGAGCAGGTGGAAGACCTCTACGGTCTTGCCGCGTGCGCGCAGCACCACGGCCAGCTGCGCAAGTGCATCCGTCGAACCGCCGTAGCCGGGCACCAGGATCATCGGACCGGGAGTCGCCTGCGAGACCGGCCGCACGTCCGCTGCGCCCGCATGCCGGACCAGCGCGATAGCGATGCCGGCCGCGGCAAGCAGCGCGACGGCCCCGAGCGCCGCGACCAGGCGCCGACGGGCCGGCGCGAGCGAGGACAGCACCGGCCTATCGTGCCCTGGTCAGCTGTGCGCCGCCCTTTTCGATCGGGTTTTCCCCGCTGGTAGTCGCTTTTCCTCGGAGCAACCGAGCAGCAGCGGGGAAACCCGATCCACAGCGGGACTTGCCGGTCAGTCGTCGCGGCCACGCAGAATGTTCAGGAACTTCGAGCCGTACGCCGAGCGGGTTCGGTTCTGATACAAATGGGCGCTGTCGTCCTCGATGTCGTCGGCGTGCTTGGCGAAGGCGCGCAGCAGGTAAGCCCCGAATCCCATCAGGACGAGCAGGATCAGCCACCAAATCATCGGTCCTCCTGCTGAGCGATCGTAGTGAGCGGACAAGTGTTCTCGAGCTTTGCCGGCCGAACGAGCGAAGCGAGGCTCGGTCGTCCATATGCCCTGCAAGCATGCATCTCGTCGAACTACGCGGCAATCAGGTCCGCTTCGGCTTCTTCGGCGGCAGGGTCTCGGCGTACGCGCGCGAACGCAGCACCCACCGCTCCACGGCAGCTCCCGCAGTGACCTCGGCAGGTACGACGACGTAGGACTTCATCGGACGCCCGGGCATCGGCGAGAACTCCACGGCGTCGCCGAACTCGCCGGTGAACTCGCGGCGATCGTCGTCGGACAGCCGCAGGATCAGCGACTGTTCGTACAGCGACATGAACATGTTCCCGTTCAGGGTGAGGCTCGGGTAGCCGAACATCAGCCTGCGGTCAGCGTCGTCGACGAGGGCGGCCAGCTCGTCGAAGCGGGCGAGCATCTCAGGGGACGACTTCACGAAGCTGGCCATGTCCGCCAGTGTCTCGCACACGCGGTCGACCTGCTCGAAGAGATACAACCGATCGGTTGACGATGACGAGATCCAACGATTACGTTCAACCACATGGTTGAGCAAGTCCTGGAAATGGACGCGGTGTTCCACGCGCTCGCCCACGAGGCGCGCCGCGCAATGCTCACCCGCCTCGCCGATCGCGAACTGACGGTCGGCGAACTGAGCGCACCGCTGGCCATGTCGCTCGCCGCAGCGTCCAAGCACGTCAAGATCTTGGAACGAGCGGGTCTGGTCCGGCGGACCGTCGACGGTCGTAGGCACGTATGCCGGCTCGAGGCCGCGCCGCTGGCGAGCGCCACCGCCTGGCTGAGCTTCTACGAGCGGCATTGGGTCGAGCGCCTCGACGCGCTCGAAGACCTGTTTCGCAGACCCGAGGAGGAGAAATGAGCACCATGACCGATGCACCCGTCGTGCGGCTGACCCGCACGATCCCTGCTGCGCCGGAACGCGTGTACCGCGCGTGGCTGGAACCGGAGCTGGTCCGCCGGTGGTCCGCACCCGCCGACTTCGCCGTCGTCGATGCGCAGATCGACGAGCGCGTCGGGGGCAGGCACAGCGTCCACCAGGTGGACGCGAACGGTGCAGACGCCGGCGGCTTCGAGTCCGAACTGCTCGAACTCGTTCCGGCAGGCTGGCACCAGGCCTTGGCCAAGCTCGCCACCGCGGTGGCCTCATGAACGTCACCGAGACGTTCGCGAAGCCGCTCACCCAACAACTGCTGCGCGACGAGCCGGTGCTGCGGCTGTCCTATACCGCACTGGACGGGGGCCCGCGAGTCATCCCCATCGCCTATCTGTGGGACGGCGCGAGCTTCCGACTCTGGACCATCCCGATCTCGGCCAAGGTCCGTGCGCTCGAAAAGGATCCCCGAGTCGCGATCACGATCGACGTCACCGGTTCCCCGCCGAGGATCCTGCTCGCTCGCGGCCGGGCCGAACTGGTCACCATCGATGGTGTCCCGGACGGCTACCTCGAGGCGTCGCACCGCACCATGCCCGCCGACGCGTGCGAGGGTTTCGACGCCCAGGTGCGCGCACTCTACGAGCGGATGGTGGCGATCACGATCACCCCGCAATGGGCCAAGCTGATCGACTTCGAGACGAACGCGCCGAGCGCGATCGAACAACTGGTTCGGGACCGTCGCTGATTCGGGCGGGGTCGAGCTTTCGCTACCGCGTCGCTGCGCGGACATGGCGGCGCAGCTCGCCGCGTCCGGAGTCGCGGAAGCCGTGCAGGGTCAGCCAGTGCGTCATCCAGCGGCGATCGGGGTGGCTGTCGGGGACCACGTTGTAGATGTGGTTGAGCCCGCGGCGGCGTGCCTCGTCCTCGAGTTTGTCGAGGATGAACGCGCCCACGCCCGCTCCGCGGCGGTCGGGTGCGACGAAGAACGAGATCTGCGCGTCCCCCCACTCGGAGTCCAGCCAGCCGTAGCCCACCAGCTCGCCGGACTCGTCGGTGGCCCGCCACCATTCGTCGGCAACCGGCGCGCCGTCTGCCGGGCGGGTCATGCCGACCGAGGCGAGTCCGGTTTCGTCGAACAGCCGCGTCCGATCGGCGTCCCAACGTGGGTCGTCGTCCTTCTGCCAAGTGAAGCTCATCCCGTCTCCAGCTTCAGGTTGTAGACCCGGACCGCGTTGCCGGCCAGGACGAGATCGGCCGTCTCCTCGTCCGGGCACAGCGCCGCGATGGCGCGGGCGTTGCGCGCTATACCAGGGATGCCGGGCCAGTCCGTCGCGAAGATCATGCGGCGGGTGAGGCGGGGCCAACTGTGCCGCGCGTAGTAGATCGGCAACCGCGACGGCGGCAGGCCGGACAGCTCGATCCACACCCGCTCGTTCGACAGTGCCAGGAATGCGGCGGCGTCGTACCACCAGCCACGCCCGCCGTGGGCGAGGACGACGTCGAGGCGACGGAAGTCGCGCAGCACGTCGTCGAGCAGGATCGGGTCCCCGAACTGGTTGAGGGCGCCCGGGAAGGTGGACGTGCCGCAATGCACGATCAGCGGAATGCCGACGGACTGGCAGATCTCATACGCCGGGTAGAGCGCCCGGTCGTTGACCGGGAAACCGCCGTGGACCGGGTGCACCTTGAGCGCGACGGCGCCGAGGTCGAGTTGGCGCCGCAGCTCCTCGTCGATCGGGTGGTGCAGGTGCGGGTTGACATTCGCGGCGAACTTCACCCGCGCCGAGGTGAGCGCTGCCATGTCCTCGACCGTCTGCCAACCGGTCACCTTCGGGCTGTACTCGGCCAGCACCACGGCCACGTCCACGCCCTCGGCGGCGAGGTAGGTGTCGAACGCCTCGGGACGCACCGTCCCGTCCTCGTCGTAGAGGGCCGCGAGCTCGGCCGAGTCGCGGTCCTGCACCCAGACGTCCCATGGCAGTTTCAGGCCGGCGCGGCGCGCGGGGTGCAGGTGGACGTCGACGAGCGGTCGGCCGTCGAGCATCAGCTGACCCCGGAGACCGGTGCCGGTTCGATGAGCACGCTCGCTGCAGTTGCGCGCAGTTCCACGCGTCGGATCTTGCCGGTGGCGGTGGTCGGGTACGAGTCGACGAAGACGATGCGCCGCGGCCGCTTGAACGAGGGCAGCCCGTCGCGGCACCAAGCGACCAGTTCGTCCTCGGTCGCGTTCGAGTCGGCGTGCAGCTGGACGAACGCGATCGGCTTCTCCAGCCCCTCGGTGTCGGTGGCCGCGACGACGACCGCCTGCGAGACCTCGTCGTGGGCGAGCAGCCGTCCCTCGACCTCGGCCGGAGAAACCCAGATGCCGCTGGCCTTCAGCATGTCGCCCGTGCGGCCGAGGCAGGCGTAGCAGCCGTCCTCGTCCTGGACATAGGTGTCGCCGGTACGCAGCCACGCGCCCTGGAACACCTGCCGGGACGCGTCATAGCGCGACCAGTACCCGGTCGCCGTTGAGGCGCCGCGCACGAGGAGGGTCCCCGGGGTACCGGGCGAGACCTCGTGGCCGGACTCGTCCACGATGCGCAGGTCGTAACCCGGGACGGCGACCCCGGTAGTCCCCGGCTTGACGGCGCCCTCGCGATTGGACAGGAAGATGTGCAGCATCTCGGTCATCCCGATGCCGTCGAGGATGTCGATGCCGAACTTGGAGGTCCAGCGGCGGTAGAGCGACTCTGGCAGCGGCTCGCCCGCCGAGGCGGCCAGCCGCGCGGCGGGGCCGAGCGCGTCGGCGGCCAGCTCGGCACGCAACATGTTGGCGAAGAAGGTCGGTCCGGCGAAGAACAGCGACGCCTCGTGGTCGCAGGCTCGCTGCGCGATCGTGTCCGGACGCGACGGAGCCGGCTCGAGCACACCCGCCGCGCCGACCGACAGCGGGAACAGCACGCTGTTGCCCAGGCCGTAGGCGAAGAATGCCTTCGCGGCCGAAAGGCAACGGTCGTCCGGTCGGACGCCGAGCACCTGGGCGCCGTAGGTCTCGCAGACCACCTGGATCGACCCGTGCCGGTGCATCGCGCCCTTGGGGGTGCCGGTGGTGCCCGAGGTGTAGAGCCAGAACGCCGGCGAGTCGGCCGTGGTGTCGTACACCGAGCCGTCACCGTCGGTGCTCAACTCGTCGACCGTGTGGACCGGTACGCTGCCCGCTGCTTGCGCGCCGAGATCGGCGAATTCCGGAGTGATCGCGAGGATGCGCGCGCGCGAATCGTGCAGCAGTTCGGTGACCCCGTCCGCGCGCAGCATCGTCGACACCGGCACGGGAATGGCGCCCATCCGCATTGCGGCGAGGTAGATGACCACGAACTCCGGGGAGTCGGCCATGAGCATCAGCACTCGTTGCTCGGGCTGCAGATCGAGCGATCGCAGTCCGGCCGTCGCACGCAACACGCGCTCGTACAACCGGCCGTAGGTCACTTCGCCGGCGACGCCGGTGAGCGCGAGCCGGTCGCCATCGCCCGAATCCAGGCGCCGGTCGAGCAGGTACTCACACGCGTTGAACGGCTCGTTCATCGGTCCGCGCCTTTCCCCGCTGGGGAAAGCTCGGGCAACCGAGCGCTGCTCACGGCCGCTGGAAAGCGTGCGGCCGGCAAAGCCCGACAACACTTGTTCGCTCGCTCACGTCAGGCCAGGTGCACGTAGTCGTAGTCGAACGGCTGGCCGTTGATGCCCTGACGCGGCGGGGAGATCCAGGCAGCGATCTTGCCACGCTCATGCACCGGCTGCATCAGCGAGCGCACGTGCGTCTTGTCCACGTCGGTCGGCAGCCAGTCGCACTTGCGCTGCTCCCAATCGTCCGCCGAGATCTTCTCACCGCCGGGTGTGGCCTGAATGCCGGAGTACGCGCCCACTTGCCGGTTGAACGCGACGCTCGGTAGCTTGAGCCGCTGCGAAAGGCCGGCCTCGTCGAGCACCTTGTTCCAACGCTTGACGCCGCCCTCGCAGTCGCTGATGTACTCGCGGCGCAGGTCGGTGTTGAGCCCGACCAGCGCGGACACCTCGCTCTGCCCGATGTCGCCGTCGATGAGCGCGTCCACGTTGATCGCGTCCTCGGTGAGCTTGTGGTCGTCCTTGCGCCGCTCCTCCATCCAGCGTCCCTTGATGCCCGCCGTGTAGTAGTTGGCGACGTTGGTGGACGTCTCCGAGCCAAACAGATCCAGCGACACCGAGTAGTGGAAGTTCAGGTATTTCTGGATGATCGGCAGCGGGATGCCGCCGTGTGCCGCGACCTCGTCCGAGTCGTGTTCGAGCATCAACTCGACGGTGCGCTGGACAATGCGGTCGACACCGGTCGTGCCGACCATCATGTGGTGCGCCTCCTCTTTGAGCATGAACTCGCAGGTGCGCGACAGCGGGTCGAACGCGGACTCCTTCAACGTCCCGAGTTGGTACTTGCCGTCACGGTCGGTGAAGTAGGTGAACATGAAGAACGACAGCCAGTCCGGGGTTTCCTCGTTGAACGCGCCGAGGATACGGGGACTGTCCTCGGATCCAGAGTTGCGGTGCAGCAGCTCCTCGGCCTCCTCGCGTCCTTCGCGCCCGAAGTACGCGTGCAACAGGTAGACCATCGCCCAGAGGTGGCGGCCCTCCTCGACGTTAACCTGGAAGAGGTTGCGCAGGTCGTAGAGCGACGGTGCGGTCGCGCCGAGGTTGCGCTGCTGCTCGACGGACGCGGGCTCGGTGTCGCCCTGAATGACGATCAGGCGCTGCAGGTCGGCTCGGTACTCGCCCGGAACCTTCTGCCAGGCCGGTTCGCCCTTGTGCTGCCCGAAGGCGATGTTGCGCTTCTGGTCGCGCTCGGCCAGGAAGACGCCCCAGCGGTAGTCCTTCATCGGGACGTGTCCGAAGTGCGCCCAGCCCTCGCGTCCCACGTTGATCGCGGTGCGCAGGTAGACGTCCTGGGTCGGCAATGTCGGGCCCATCGACTCCCACCAGTTCAGGAAGTTCGGCTGCCACGACTCGAGCGCGCGCTGCAGGCGACGGTCCTCGTGCAACTCGACGTTGTTCGGGATCTTCTCGCTGTAATCGGCAGTAGCTGTCATGCTGCGCTCCTCGGCTTCGCTCACTCGTCAGACTCGCCTCCGGTCGAACTCGGCCCGCTGTCCGGTGCCGAACCTGCGCAGGGCGCCGTCCGGGCCGGCAGCGTTGGGACGGATGAAGATCCAGTTCTGCCAGGCGGTCAGCCGTCCGAAGATCTTGGTTTCCATCGTCTCCGGACCGACGAACCGATAGTTCGCCTCCAACCCGGTCAGCGCGTCGGGGCTGAAGCTGCCGCGCTCCTCGAGCGTGATGCGGACCTCCTCGTCCCAATCGATGTCGTCGGGCGCGAAGGTGACCAGGCCGAGTTCGGCAGCCTGTTCGCCCTGAAGCGGTTCGCCGTTGCTCGCCTCGACAGCCTTGAGCCCGTCGTCGTCGCCGAAGAAGCGAGTCTGCAGACGGGTCAGGCCGTTGCCCATCGGCAGCGGGCCGAGATTCATGTCCGCGACCGTGGTGGTGCCCGGTTCGGCGTCCGGGTCGACGTCCTCGAACACGCCGGACAGGTGGAAGGATCGATCGGCAGCCAGCGCCAGTTCGAGCAACGACCCGGCGAAGCAGCTGCCCGGCTCGATCAGCGCGACCAGGCTGCGACTGGTGACGTCGAGACGCTTGAGGGTGCGCTTGAGGTAGTGCAGGGTTTCTCGCGCCGCCCAGTCTTCCTGGTTGTCGAGTAGGAACCGGTCGTATGCGAGCACCTTGCTGGGGTCACCGATCGTCCGGAACACCCAGGTACCGAGTTCGAGCTCGTTCGTGCGCAGGTCGAGGATCAGGTCGTCGAGCTCGCGCGTGAACGCCAGCGTCCAGAAGTTCTCGTCGATCGTCTCGGACGGTTCGTCCTGCGGTGCGCGGACGGTGATCTCGACCGTCTTCGCGTCGTGGTTCAGGTTGGCTGTGACATGCCGGTAACCGATCTCGTCGTCGGTACGGGTCTTGTCCAGCTCGCTCAGCGTGATGCCTGGCGCGTCGGCGGGGCGGTCGGATCGCTCGGCGAGCTCGGCCGCCCGCGCAGAGACCGTCTCGCCCCACTTCGGACGCGGCACCGCCTCGTCCACCAGGCGCCACTGCACCGCCTTCGCCCCGCCTACGCCCTCGGACTTCGTTGCGAAGTAGTCGGCACGATCACGGCGGACGTGGCGCTTGTCGACGACGCGGGTCAGCCCGCCGGTGCCGGGCAGCACGCCGAGCAGCGGAAGCTCGGGCAGCGATACGGCCGAGCTGCGGTCGTCGATCAACATGATGTGCTCGCAAGCGAGCGCCAGCTCGTACCCGCCGCCCGATGCCGTTGCGTTGAGAGCGGCGAGGTAGGTCTGCCTGGAGTTCTGGGCGGCGTCCTCGATGCCGTTGCGGGTCTCGTTGGTGAACTTGCAGAAGTTCACCTTCCACGGGTGCGGCGACCCGGCGAGCATCCGAATGTTCGCGCCGGCGCAGAAGATCTTGTCCTTGCCGCTTGTCAGGATCACCGCCCGCACCTCGGGGTGATCGAAGCGCAGCCGCTGCACCGCGTCGTAGAGCTCGATGTCCACGCCCAGGTCGTAGGAGTTCAGCTTGAGCTCGTAACCGGGTACCAGGCCGGCCTTTTCGTCGACGTCCATCGTCAGCGTTGCTACGGGGCCGTCCGCGTCGAGGCGCCAGTGCTTGTAGCGCGACGGATCGGTGCGGAACTCGACTCGGGGCGACTCAGATGGAGGTGTCTCCGTGGCAGCGGACATGGCCGACGTGGTCATGAGTGCGATCCTCCTCGCGTTCGCCTTCTGGTCAATTGTCTACAGTTGTCTGCTCCGTCGTCAAGCCTGCGTAGTGCGATTGATCGCAGTGCACGAACTCGGCGACGCGTCTGTCACACCCGCGGTACGGCGGTCCGCAGTGCCGTGCGCATCGCATCGCGAGGCGCGGGTAGTCCGGTCATCAGCTCGACCTGAGCCTCGGCCTGGTGCAGCAGTAGCAGCGCGCCGCTGAGCACCCGCCCGCCGGCATCGTCTACCGCTGCGGCCAGCCGGGTCGGCCACGGATCGTAGAGCACGTCCAGCACCGTCTGGTCCCGCCGCCAGGCAACCTCGACCAGCGGGTCGGCCGCACCGCGCGGCAGTGTCGACACGATCAGGGCGGCGCCCAGTGCAGGCGCGTCGGCAGACAGCAAGCCGAAGGCCACGTCGACGCCAACCGCCACAGCGCTGGCCCGCAGTTCGGACGTCCGGGCCACGTTGCGCACCAGCACTTCGCATGTGGTCACCCCGAGTTGCGGCAGGGCGGCCACCGCCGCCTGAGCCGTGCCGCCTGCGCCAAGGATGGTGACAGACCCCGCAGTGATCGCCGCCTCGCGCACCGTCCGGACGATGCCGATCACGTCGGTGTTCTCGGCGATCCATCCGCCACCGACCAGCGGCAGCAGCGTGTTCGCCGCGCC
>JALZAI010000296.1 GCA_030948475.1 Actinomycetota bacterium | reverse complement strand
CGTCACGTCCGACCGTGAATCAGGTGCTCCAGAAGCTCGTGTCGCGCGGGATGATCACTCTCGGCAGGCGGCAGATCACCATCCTGGACCTGCCAGCGCTGCGCGCGGCAGCACCCCTCCTCGAGGCGTAGCGACCGTCGCCGATCCGACGGAGTGAGTGTCAGCCGGCGAACAGTCGCACAGCGCGGCCGGGCCGATGCTTGAGCCAGCCCGCACCGGGCCACGACACGAGGAGTCGACATGATGATGAACCCGAACCTGAGCGCAATGGTCGCCGCACAGCACTGCGCCGAACTGCAGCGTCACGCTGCCGAGGCCCGCATCGCCAAGCTGGCCCGACCGTCGCACCGCGGGCATCCTGGACGGCGCCCTGCACCGGTCGTTCGCGTGCCCCAGCGACTGCGGGTGATCTTCATGCGGGCACGGGGCTATCACCCCGTGGGCGCATGAAGATCGGCACGGCGACCTTTGACGACGATCCGGCCTACGGCATACGGTGCAGAACTTCGGCGTCGACGAAGGGACCTCGATGGCTACGTTGTCCACGCTGGTCACCGGCCTGGCCTCCGGCTCGATCGAGGTCATCGATCTGACCGCACCGCTGTCGCCCGAAACGCCGACCCTGCAGTTGCCGGACCAGTTCGGCCAGACTGCGAAGTTCGAGGTCGAGTTGATCAGCGAGTACGACGACCGGGGTCCGGCCTGGTACTGGAACAACTTCCGCACCGGCGAGCACACCGGGACACATTTCGACGCTCCGATCCACTGGGTCAGCGGCCGCGGCGGCGAGGACGTCGCGTCGGTTCCCGTCCAGCGACTCGTCGGGCCGGCGGCCGTCCTCGACTTCGCCGAGGAGGCGAGCGCGAACCCGGACTTCCTGCTCGAGGTGGCGCACATCGAAGCGTGGCAGCAGGAGCACGGTCCATTGCCCGACGGCGGCTGGTTGCTCTACCGCACCGGCTGGGACGCCTATGCACACTCGCAGGAGGCGTTCTTGAATGTCGACGCGAGCGGCTCCCACACGCCCGGCATGTCGCCCGAATGTGCCCAGTGGGTTGCGCAGCGCTCGCCGGTCGTCGGGATGGGCGTCGAGACGGTCGGCAGTGACGCCGGCGCCGCGGCGACATTCACCCCGATGTTCCCGTGTCACTCATTCATGCACGGCGCCGGCAAGTACGGCCTCACCCAGCTGCGCAATCTCGACAAACTGCCGCCGACCGGGTCGGTCCTCATCGCGAGCCCGTTGCGCATCGTGAACGGATCCGGCAGCCCGCTTCGGGTGCTCGCGCTCGTGGAGCATTGAGCGTCGATGCTCGTTGCCACCGCAGTGGGCAAGGTGCTTGCCGAGCTCGGGGTCAGCCACGCCTTCGGAGTGGTCGGGTCCGGCAACTTCCACGTCACGAACGCCCTGATCGACGCCGGGGTCAGCTTCGTTGCCGCGCGGCACGAAGGGGGCGCGGCGTCGATGGCGGACGCGTACGCCCGACTCAGCGGCGAGGTCTCGGCGGTGACCGTGCACCAGGGGTGCGGGCTCACCAACGCCATGACCGGCCTCACCGAGGCGGCGAAGAGCCGCACCCCGATGGTGGTGCTCGCGGCCGAGGCGAGCGAGAAGCGCTCCAACTTCTACGTCGACCAGAGCGGCCTTGCTCGGTCGGTCGGCGCGCTGCCGATGCGGGTCCGGTCGCCCGACGACGCGATCGCGACAGCCACCAAGGCGTTCCACACCGCGCGTGCCGCGCGCCGCACGATCGTGCTCAACCTCCCGTTGTCCGTGCAAGCTCAGCAACTGCCCACGCACTCGTGGGCGCTACCGCCGCCACCCTCGTCCACGGTCGCGAGTCCGGACGAGCCCGGTCTGGAGCAGTTGCGCGCCGCGCTGGACGGGTGTAGTCAGCCGGTGTTCGTGGCCGGACGTGGGGCGCGCAGCGCGCAGGCCCGCGATTCGCTCATCGACCTCGCGACCAGGTGCGGGGCGCTGCTTGCAACCAGCGCGGCGGCGAAGGGGCTGTTCCACGGCGATCCGTGGTCGCTGGACGTGTCGGGTGGCTTCGCGTCGCCGGTGGCCGCCGAGCTCATCCGCGGCGCGGACCTGATCGTCGGCTGGGGGTGCGCGCTGAACATGTGGACGATGCGCCACGGCGAGCTCATCGGGCCGGGCAGCACCGTCGTCCAGGTCGACCTGGACGCCGACGCTATCGGCGCGCACCGTCCGGTGCACTTCGGCGTCGTCGGCGACGTGGCCGCCACGTCTGCTGCGGCGGCGTCGGCACTGGCCCCGACATCCTCGCGATACCGCACCGACGAGGTTCGGGTGCGCATCGCCGAGGCCGCGCGATGGCGCGACGTGCCGTATGCGGACTCTTCGACCACCGATCAGATCGACCCGCGCACGTTGACCATCGCGCTTGACGATCTGCTTCCCGCCGAGCGGGTGGTCAGCGTGGATTCCGGGAACTTCATGGGCTACCCGAGCATGTTCTTGTCGGTGCCGGACGAGCGCGGCTTCTGCTTCACCCAGGCGTTCCAGTCGATCGGGCTCGGGCTGGCGTCGGCAATCGGGGCCGCATTCGCGCAGCCGGACCGGCTGCCCGTCGCCGCGCTCGGTGACGGCGGCGCGCTGATGAGCGTCGCCGAACTCGAAACCGTGGCGCGGCTGGGGTTGCCGATGGTCGTGGTGGTGTACAACGACGATGCGTACGGCGCCGAGGTGCACCACTTCGGTCCGGACGGCTTCGACACGGCAACGGTGCGGTTCCCCGGAACCGACATCGCCTCGATCGCGCGGGGGTTCGGCTTCGAGGCGGTCACCGTCCGCCGGCTCGACGACCTGACCGGCGTCACAACCTGGCTGGCAGGCGAGCGATCGCGGCCCCTGCTCATCGATGCGAAGATCACCGACGACGGCGGTGCGTGGTGGCTCAAGGAAGCCTTCCGTGGCCACTGATCGTGGCGCCGGACGTTACCAGCCGCGCAGGTCAACCGGCCAGACGTCGATCACTTCGTCACCGTCCACGAGGTGTAACCGCTCGTGCAGGACCACGGTCGGGTCGACGTGGGCGGGCAGCACCCGGACCAGGTCGCCCAGGCGCACCCGGTCAGCGTCTGCGGGCTGCCAGGTGGTGTGCTCGTCCGAGCAGAACCACACCGTCCCGCCCGGCACGGTCGGGTTGCCGTGGTCCATCGCGTGCGACTTGAGGCCGACGTCGATGACAGCCCAGCCGGGGACGTCGTTCGCCGCTTTGGTCTGCGAGACGACCCTGCCGAGCAGGAACAGTGCCTGACCGAAGGCCAGATCGGGCAACGCCCCGTACGCGGTGTCCATCAGCGCGTACGAACCGGCCTGGATCTCGCTCGCCCACGTGTTGATCGCGTAGGTGCCGGTGCCGCCGGCCGAAACGACGTCGCCGCCGACATCGGAGTGCGCCGCGCTCAACCGGTTCATGCACTGCTCGGTCTGTGCGCGGCGCTCCTCGACGTCGGCGACAAGCATGAGGTGACCCTCGTAGCCCATGACGCCGCGCACCGTCAGTCCTCTGGCGCGGGCCAGGTCGGCAAGTCGTCCGGCGTCCTCGGGGGGACAGCCGCACCGCGGCAGCCCCACGTTGACGTCGACGAGCACCTCGCGCACGCCCGCCGCACCGGCCGAACGGATCGTCTCCTCCGAGTCGACGGCGACTGTCACCCGGTGTCCGGCCGCGACGAGCACGCCGAGCCGGCTGGCGTCGAGCACTTCGTTGGCGAGCAGCAAGTCCTCGCCGAGGCCGGCGGCGGCCATACCCTCAACCTCACGCACGGTCGCGCAGGTGAAGCCCGCGGCGCCGTGGGCGCGCTGCAACTGGGCGAGGTGGCTACATTTGTGCGCCTTCACGTGCGGGCGCAGTCGCGACCCGGGCAGCGCTACCGCCATTGTTGCCAGGTTTGTCTGCAACGCGGCCGTGTCGACCAACAGCGCCGGAGTCTGCAGATCGTGGACAGTTTTGCTCATGGCCCGAGCACCTGGCCTAGATACGCATTCGCGAAGACCCGATCCGGGTCGGCCTGCTGTCGCGCCGCGAGAAACTCATCGAAGCGGGGATAGACGGGTCGCAGATCGTCCGCCGCGCGGTAGTGCAGCTTGCCCCAATGCGGTCGTCCGTGCAGCACACGCATTTCCCGCTCGACCGCACGGAAGTATCGCTCGTAGTCCTTCTCCCCGCGATACATGTGCACGGCGAGGTAGGCCGTGTCGCGCCCGAACGCAGTCGACAGCGGGATGTCGTCAGCCGCGGCGAAGCGGACCTCCACCGGGAAGGACACCCGCAAATTCTCGCGCACGATGACGTCCCTGATCGCGGCGAGAGCGTCGCGTACCGCTTCGCGAGGTACTGCGTATTCCATTTCGACGAAGCGCACCCGCCGCGGTGAGACGAATACCTGGTGCGAGGGTGCGGTATACACGCGCTCGCTCATCAGGCGGGCACCCGCTTGGTTGAGGCGCGGGATCAGCGAAGCGCGGCGCAATCCCACAGCGCACACCGCGTGGTACACGGTATTGGCCAAGAACTGGTCCTCGAACCACGCCTTGCCCCGGCCCAGCGGCTTTGCCGCTTCGCCGATGGCCAGGCGATTGTTGCACTTGGTGAGCGCGATGTCGGTGTGCGGAAACCAGAAGAACTCGAAATGCTCGTTGCCGGCGGCAAGCTCGTCGATGCGGTCCACCACCTCCGGCAGCGGCATCGGCTGCTCCCGCGCCAGCAAGGTGAAGGCCGGTTCACACTGCAGGGTGGCCTGGGTGATTACCCCGAACGCGCCCAGCCCAACCCGTGCCGCTTCGAACATCTCGGGTCGATCCTCGGCCGAGCAGCTCACGAGTGCTCCGTTGCCGACGACGATCTGAAGAGCGCGTACCTGGGTGGCGATGCCGCCGAGTGCGCGGCCCGTTCCATGTGTCCCGGTCGAGATGGCACCGGCGACCGATTGCCGGTCGATGTCGCCGAGGTTGCTCATCGCCAGGCCGCGATCGTGCAGGATCCGGTTGAGTTGATACAGCGGCGTGCCACCCTGGACGGTGACCAGGCCGGTGTCCGCATCGGCCTCGACCAGGCCGGCCATCCGATCGAGGCGCAGCATCGTGCCGTTCGTGACAGCCGCCGCGGTGAACGAATGGCCGGCGCCGGCCACGCGCAGGTTACGGCCCTCGGACGCGGCGCTCTTGACCGCCAGAGCGACCTCGTCGATCGAGTGAGGATGCTCGACCGAGGAGGGTTGCGCCGTCTGGTTGCCGGCCCAGTTGCGCCACGTCGTGGCGCGCCGGTCAGCCATCGATCGGCCGGGCGGGATCGTTGGGCTGCGCGCCGATGCTGGCCCGTTGTTCCGGGATGTGGTCCGGGCCCGCGGTCCGGCGGGCCAAACGCGGTCGCAGCCCGACGAGCCACCAGAGGGCGGCGAGAACCAAGCCACCCGCGACGTAGTAGTCCGCCTTGTGGAACGGGGTGGGCAGCGCGAGTGCCAGTACCACAGCGACGAGCCACACCAGCGACGCGGCGAAGACCGGCCCCGCGAACCGGCCCAGATGGAATGCCCCGGGTAGCCGCTCGAGGTGGCGCCGTTTGAGCCCGTAGGCCACCACTGTCAGTAGATAGACGAGGAACGGGACCAGCGCGGTCGCCCCGACGAGGGTCGGGAACGCATTCGTGCTCGTGTAGCCGTAGATCATGACAGCCACGCAGACGAGGTAGGAGACGATAAGCGCGGCGATCGGCGTCCGCGTCGTTGGATTCACCGACCGGAGCAGCCGCGAGCCGGGCAGCATGTTGTCGCGCGCCATCGCATAGATGAGGCGCGCATTGGCCGCTGCGCCGATCACGGTCAGCGCGAACATTGAGAAGACCACGATGCCGACGAATAGTCGGGACAGGCCCGCACCGATCCAGTACTCGAACACGCCGGGCAGGCCGCCGTCGGCCAGCGTCTTGTCGTTGGGTATTGCGATGGTGAAGCCGATGAGGACGATCATGCCGAGCACCGAGGAGACCACCACCGATCCGATCATGGCTCGCGGTACGGAGCGGCGTGCGTCGAGTGCCTCCTCCGACATGTCGGCCGCACTCTCGAAACCCACGATCGTGTAGACGCCGATGAGCGAGGCGAGGACGATGGCGTACCAATAGGGCTGGCCGGGCAGGTGGAGGTGGTGCCCGAGATACCCGATGCCGTGGTCGGTGTGCTTGTAGTCGCCGACCCACAAGAAGAACAGGACGACAGCTAATACCACGGTGCCCAGGATCTCGGTGAAAACGGCGACGTTGTTGACCCGGGTCGCCACTTGCACGCTGATGATGTTGACGAGGTAGGCGACGGTCAGCAGTAGCAGCGCGATGAACAGCGTTAGGCGCGGTGTTGCGGTGGGGTCGTTGATGACGAACTCGCTCAACGGTGCTGCGGCGAGCAGCATGATGCCCGGTAGCCCGACGGCGCCGTACATGACTCCCAGGGCGCCGACGAACCAGCCGTAGGTCGGGCTCACCAGGCGCGCCGCCCACTGGTAGTTGGCACCGGCGAGTGGGATACGAGTCGCCAGCTCCGCCAGCACAAGCGCAACGAGGATTTGGCCTACCGCGGCCACCGGCCACGTCCAGATCATCGCCGGACCCAACTCACCGAAACTGGTCCCGAAGTTGAGGAAGATCCCGGTCGTGATCGAGATGATCGAGAACGCGACAGAGAAGACCGAGAAGAACTTCAGCGCCCGGCGCAGCTCCTGCAGGTAACCGAAGTCGTTGACGACCGACTCTTCGGTGGCTTGCCCGGACCCGGTCTCCGGCATCACTGTCTCCTCGCTGCCCGGACGAGGCTGAGCGGGTATTCAGCGAGCCTTCGTCATCGCGGACTCCACGATGAAAGTGAACGTAGTCACGGCGGTGCGCCAAGACAAGATCGGGGCCTATCCGTACGCGCCCGGCGCGGCGACGGCTTCCGCGAGCCGGCGGTTGAGATAGCGATGCTCGGGGTCAGCCGTGGTCAGCTGGATCGCCTCGCGGTACGCATCCGCGGCTTCGTCCGGTCGGCCGAGTCGGCGCAACAGGTCCGCCCGGGTGGCGGGCAGCAGGTGGTACCCGTCCAGCTGTCCAGACGCCTGCAGCGCCTGCACGAGTTGCAGCCCGGCAGCCGCGCCCTGGGCCATCGCTACTGCGACCGCACGGTTCAGCTCGACCACCGGCGACCCAGTCATCGCGCACAGTTGCGTGTAGAGCGCGGCGATCTGGACCCAGTCGGTTTCGGCTGCGGTACGCGCGGTGGCGTGACAGGCCGCGATCGCGGCCTGCACCTGGTACGGACCAGGCTGGCCGCGCCGCAACGCGGCCTCGAGCAGCGCCACCCCGTCGGCGATCTCGGCGCGCGACCACGTCCCGCGGTCTTGCTCCTCCAAGCTCACCAGCTCACCGGCCGGGTCGAGTCGGCTGGTGCGACGGGCATTCTGCAGCACCATCAAAGCGAGCAGGCCAACCGCCTCCGGCTCGTCCGGCATCAGCTCGCTCAGATTGCGAGCCAGCCGAATCGCCTCACCGCTGAGGTCGAGCCGGAGCAGGTCAGCGCCGGCCGTAGCGGAATAACCCTCGTTGAACAACAGATACAACGCGCCCAGTACCGCCGGCGTACGTTCCGGCAACAAATGCGGTGGCGGCACGCGGTACGGGATCCCGGCATTGCGGATCTTCTGCTTGGCCCGCACCAGCCGCTTAGACATGGTTTGCTCGCCGACCAGAAAAGCCCGCGCGATCTCTGCGGTAGTCAGCCCGGTCAAGGTACGCAGCGTCAATGCGACCTGCGATTCCACGGCGAGCGCGGGATGGCAGCAGGTGAAGATCAGCCGTAGCCGGTCGTCGGGTAGCTTGTCATCCTCGTCGTCGTGCGGCGGTGGCTCGACCGACATCGCGGCGACCTCCCTCAGCTTCGCGGCACCGACCGCCTCGCGCCGCAGCCGGTCGATGGCCCGGTTACGCGCGGCGGTGGTCAACCAGGCACCCGGCCGGTGCGGGACGCCATCGCGTGGCCAGCGCTGCAGGGCCAGGGTGAACGCGTCCTGCGCGCACTCCTCAGCAAGATTCCAGTCGCCGGTGATCCGGATCAGGGTCGCCACGACCTGGCCCCACTCGTCGCGAAAGGCCTGGGTGACAGCAGCGTTCACCGGGATGGTCATGCTTCGATGATCGGCCGGATCTCGATCGTCCCGTAGCTTGCGGCCGGGTGTTTCGAGGCGACCTCGATCGCCTCGTCCAGGTCCACGCACTCGATCAGACAGAACCCGCCGATCTGTTCTTTCGTCTCGGCGAACGGTCCGTCGGTCAGCAGCACGCTGTCACCGCGCACGCGCACCGTCGTGGCATCCGAGGGCGAACGTAGCCCGACGCCGCCGGTCAGGACGCCGCGCCGCTGCATGTCCTCGGTCCAGGTTCCGCACCCGTCCTCAGCGTGCGCCGCCGCCGACTCGTCGCCACAGATCAACAGCAGGTACTTCATCGTCTAGTCCCATCTCCAAAGCAGAGCTACAGCGGCCGAGTCAGATTGACCGTGTTACCGTCCGGGTCGGTGATGTGGGCTACCCGGTGCCCCCACGGCATGTCGTTCGGTGGGCCGAGAACCTGCCCACCGGCGTCCGCCACCCGGCTCAGCACCCTGTCGACGTCCTCGACATCGACGCTCAGCAGCATCCGCTGGCCCGTCCCGGTCTCGACATCACTGTCGGCCACCAGGCCGAGTTCGGAATCGCGAACCCGCAACGCGACGTAGAACGGCGTGCCGTCCTGGGGGAAGCGGGAGACTTCGATCGCGTCGAGCAGCGACGTGTAGAAGCGCAGCAGGCGATCTAGATCGGGTGTGACGATCACCGGCTGAATCGCGTGGGTCATCCAGTCCTCCTCGGCATATCGGCAGTGAACTGGCTGCTCGGTTCGCCATGCAGCCGTCCCGCCGGCAACGTTCGACCACAGAGGACCAGTAAGAGATCTTGAGCCACACCATGCATCGGTGTCCCGGACCCCAAGCTCCAGTCGAGGTCATCGGCGCGCAGTTCGATCCCGTCCATGCTCACGCCGAAGAACTTGCGAGCTCTGGACGAGCCGAGGTTCTGCAGCACGATGCGCAGCCGTTCTTCGGGGACGCGCCGGTCGATACCCAACGGCAGCGTGTAGTCCAGACCATGGACGACGTCGTGGGTCAACGCGCCCTCGAAACCGCCGCCCGGGGGCTTCCACGGATGCTGCGCGTTGTCCCGCATGACCGCGACGAGCTGGGTCGCCGACAACGCCTGCGCGTCGCGCCGGGCACACCGATCTGCCATCTTGCTGAAGTTACCGCGCGCCTTGATGAGCTCGGTCCAGAACCACGGGACCGAGTAGCGAAACGGCATGGTCACATGCGCCACGACCTCCCGTACCCGCCAGCCGGCACACAGGGTCGACGCGTCCCACATCTCGGGGGACAGGCCGGCGAGCACTTCGGCCAGCTCACGACGTTCCTGGACGATCGCGTCCCGTACGTCTGTCATTTGCGTTGCTCCGCTCGTAGAGGTTGGTTACCAACCGACGAACGGGACGAGCTGAGACGGACAGCGATATCAGACATCGGCGCTAGTTTGCCTCTCATGGCAACGACACCAGACCCCGCCCGTGCGCTTCCCACGATTCCCGAGGGCTACGGGCTGCCGAGCACGGCGGACGGTCTACTGAGCTGGGACGAGGTCGAGCAGCGGCTGCGCGCGTCGCTGCATTATTGGCTGAGCACCGTCCGCCCCGACGGCGCCCCGCACTCGGTTCCGCGCTGGGGCGTCTGGCTCGATGGCCGCTTCTACTACGACGGCGCGCCGACGACGCGGCACGTCCGCAACCTCACCCACAACCCTGCCTGCACGATGACGCTCGAGAGCGGCACCGAGGTGGTGATCATCGAGGGAGTCTCTTCGGCGATCAGAGCCGAGCCGGCCGACCTCGGTGTTCGGCTGGCGACCGCGTTCGAGAAGTACAACCCGGACTATGCGCCGGGCCCGGATTCCTGGGCCGACGAACACGGCGGTGGGCTCCGGGTGATCACACCGAAGCGCGCGCTGGCCTGGTTCGCGTTCCCGAAGGACTGCACCCGGTTCACCTTCTGAACCGCGACGAGTCGCGTCGCGGCGGTGCGGGAGTACTGAGCGTGTCATTCGATCCGGACCTCGGCGACGCCGTCCGCGCCGCCGCGCGGCCCAGCGGCGCGGGTGTTTCTCGATGGCTGGCCGATGCCGCGGCAGCTAAACTCCGCGCCGAGGCGCTGTCCGACTTCCTCGACGCCTGGGAAGCAGAGCACCGGACTGCTCCCGACCAACCGGTCAGGCACGATATCGTCCGAAGGCTCGACCCCTCTATCCACAGGACGTGCCATGCAGCCATTCGTTCTCAACAGCCACGACCGGATCGTGTTTCCCTCCAACTTCGTCCCCGAACTCGATCTCTCGGTCATCGACAGCCTCGATCAGCTCGACAGCGTGATCCGACGCGACTTCGACACCAAGTCCCCGACCGGTACCGACATCCTGCACCGCGTCGAAGCGGGCAGCTACGGCAGCCGGTACGAGCTGATGCGCGACATCGCGCTCAACCTGTTCTGGAC
>JALZAI010000104.1 GCA_030948475.1 Actinomycetota bacterium | reverse complement strand
GTCATACGGTGTGGCGGGAACCACATGGCGTCGCCGAGCCCGGCCGGCGCCCGGACAGGGGAGGCCGCGCATGAGCGAGAACGCCGGACACACCGACCACCGGACCTTCGCGCCGCCGGAGTCACTGGCCGCGCACGCCAACGTCGATGCCGGGATCTATGACGAGGCCGCGAACGACCGCGTGGCCTTCTGGGAGCAGGCCGCGCGGCGGCTCACCTGGGAGCGCGACTGGGACACGGCGCTGGACTGGGACAACCCGCCCTTCGCGAAGTGGTTCGTCGGCGGCAAGCTCAACGTCGCCTACAACTGCGTCGACCGGCACGTGGAAGACGGCCACGGCGACCAGGTCGCCTACCACTGGGAAGGCGAGCCCGGTGAGACCCGCTCGCTGACCTATTCCGAGCTCAAGGACGAAGTGTGTAAGGCTGCGAACGCCCTGATCGAGCTGGGCGTCAAGACGGGCGACCGGGTCGCGATCTATCTGCCGATGATCCCCGAGACGGTCATCGCGATGCTCGCCTGTGCACGGCTGGGTGCCCCGCACACCGTGGTTTTCGGCGGGTTCAGCTCGTCCGCGCTGTCCGGCCGAATCATCGACTGCGACGCCCGCGTCGTGATCACCGCCGACGGGGGTTACCGGCGCGGCGCTGCGGCGGCGTTGAAGCCGGCGGTGGACGAGGCGTTGCAGAAGTGCCCGGACGTGCGCTCAGTGCTGGTCGTCAAGCGCACCGAGCAGGACGTCGAGTGGGCCGACGAACGTGACGTCTGGTGGCACGACCTGGTCGGCAAGCAGTCCGCCGAGCACACGCCCGAGGCGTTCGACGCCGAGCATCCGCTGTTCGTTATGTACACGTCCGGCACGACCGGCAAGCCCAAGGGCATCCTGCACACGTCCGGGGGCTACCTGACCCAGGTCGCGTACACCCATCACGCGGTCTTCGATCTCAAGCCCGACGACGACCTGTACTGGTGCGGTGCCGACATCGGCTGGATCACCGGGCACAGCTACATCGTCTACGGCCCGCTGGCCAACCGGGCGACCTCGTTCATGTACGAGGGGACTCCGAACACCCCGACCGAGCACCGCTGGTTCGAGATGATCGAGAAATACCGGATCACCATCCTGTACACCGCCCCCACGACCATCCGGACCTTCATGAAGTGGGGTGAGGACGTCCCGAAGGGGCACGACCTGTCCTCGCTACGGATGCTCGGTTCGGTCGGTGAACCGATCAACCCCGAGGCCTGGATGTGGTATCGCATCAACTTCGGCCGGGAGAACTGCCCGATCGTCGACACCTGGTGGCAGACCGAGACCGGCGCGATCATGATCAGCCCGCTGCCCGGCGTCACCGGGACGAAGCCGGGCTCGGCGATGAAGGCGCTGCCCGGGATCAACGCCGAGGTCGTCGACAATGACGGCAAGGCGGTGCCTGACGGTGGTGGTGGCCTGCTGGTGCTCACCGAGCCGTGGCCGGCGATGACCCGGGGCATTTGGGGCGACCCGGATCGCTTCGAGGAGACCTACTGGTCACGGTTCAAGGAGCAGGGCTTCTACTTCGCCGGGGACGGGGCTAAGAAGGACGACGACGGCGACCTGTGGCTGCTCGGACGCGTCGACGACGTCATGAACATCTCCGGGCACCGGATTTCCACGACCGAGGTCGAGTCCGCGCTGGTGTCGCACCCGGCCGTTGCCGAGGCAGCCGTGGTCGGCGCCACCGACCCGACCACCGGGCAGGGCATCGTCGCGTTCGTGATCCTTCGCGGCGACGGCCCGACCGATGAGGCCGAGGGCGAGCAGCTGATCAAGACGCTGCGCAATCACGTGGCGAGCGAGATCGGCGCGATCGCCAAGCCGCGCCAGGTGATGATCGTGGCCGAGCTGCCCAAGACCCGCTCGGGCAAGATCATGCGCCGGCTGCTGCGCGACGTGGCCGACCACAAGGAGCTCGGCGACGTCACGACGCTGACTGATTCATCGGTGATGGACCTGATCGGCGAGAAGTTGCCCGCCGCCCCGTCCGAGGACTGAGCGATCACCGCGTTGACTGACGGATCCTCGCGTTGGCTGACGGATCAGGTGTCGAGTTATGGCGTGTCGCCCCGTCAGTGATCTTTGCGATCCGTCAGTCAACCGGCGAAGCCGTCAGTCAACGGGCTGGTGAAGCTTGGCGGCCAGGCTCATCGCGTCGAACGGCGCGCGGACCTTGACGTCGTTGTCGAAGTAGCAGAACACGTCGTGCCCGGCGTCTGTCCAGCGCAGGATCGTCGCCGCCCAAGTTCTCAGGGCCGTCTCGGAATAGCCGCTCGTGTACAGCTCCGCGTCCCCGTGCAGCCGGACATAGCCGAAATCCGCGGTGACCTCGCGGATCAGCGGCCACTTGCCGGCGGTGTCCGCGACCACCACCGCGACGGCGTGCTCGCGCAGCAGTGCCGTGAACGCCGGGGTCAGGAAGGACGCGTGCCGCACCTCGAGCGCGTGCCGCACCGGCCCGTCGGACACCGCGTCCACCAACGCGCGGTCCTTGATCCGCACGTCGTGGCGACGGGCCAGCCACGAGGCCTCCTGCGTCGATCGCGGCAGCTGCTCGAAGAACCCGGCCAGCCGATCGGGGTCAAAGCCCAGGGTGGGCGGCAGCTGCCACAGCACCGGCCCGAGTTTCGCACCCAGCGCCAGTACGCCGGAGCCGAAGAAGTTGGCCAGCGCCGTCTCGACCCCCGCCAGCTTCTTCATATGGGTGATGAACCGGCCGCCCTTGACCGCGAACACGAAGTCGTCCGGCGTCTGTTCGAACCACGACCGCCAGCTGGACGGACGCTGCAGAGCGTAGAACGACCCGTTGATCTCGATCGTCGACAGCTTGGACGCGGCGAAGGCCAACTCCGCGCGGTGCGCCAGCCCCGGGGGGTAGAACACGCCTCGCCAGGGCGGATAGGTCCACCCCGAGATGCCGATCTGCGCGCGGGCCACCGGACTAGGGCAGGTACCTCTCGCCGGGCCCCTGGCCCGGTTCGTCTGGATACCGCGAGGCCGCGCGGAACGCGTCCTGCAGCGAGCGCAGCCCGGCGCGCAGCGGTTCTCGCTGCGTCTCGAGATAGTCCTGCGAGGACGCGAGCAGCCCGGCCAGCGCGGTGATCAAGCGGCGCGCCTCGTCCAGATCGACATCGGGTTCGCCGTCCGGGACCAGCCCGAGCTTCTCGGCGGACGCGCTCATCAGCAGTACTGCCGCGCGCGTGATGAGTTCGACGGCGGGCACCGCGGTCAGCTGGCGCAGCGGGATGTCGTCGAGTGTCTCGAAGCCGTGCGTCGGCAGCGGGATCGCCGCGACGATCGGATGGGGACGTGAGGTGCTGCCGGGAATGCCCAGGCCGGTCAGGCCGTTCCCGGTGCCGGTCGCGGACTTTGGTTCGGTATCGGCCACGCTGATACCCTGTCATTGCGACCAGCCTCCGCCGATGGCGGGGGTGTGCAAGCGGGAACCTCATCGTTTCCCACCCGAGCCATCGTCATGCTAGGTGCGCCGGGTCCGGTCCGTGGCGTTCGGCTACCCGCCGGACGGGCGCCGCGCATCCGCGCGACACGGGCTGGTCGGGCATCGACAGGGCCCCGCGCGCA
>JALZAI010000101.1 GCA_030948475.1 Actinomycetota bacterium | reverse complement strand
AACAAGATGTGGATCGTGCCCAGCGAGTTCAGCAAGGCGCTTGAGGGGCTGTCCCGGCTCGCCGGTGGCGATGGCGACGACGCGCCGTCGTGGCTCGACCAGACCGGGACGCAGGAGTCGAGCAGTCCCGAGCTGGACACCTCGTCGTGGTTCGAGTCGCGCATCCCGCCCGCGGCGATGCAGCCCGAGGCGGCCAACCTGCGTGCGTCCGACGCCAATCCCGAGACGCTGGCCGCGCACGAGGGCATGGCAGACGGGCCGGTCGTCCCGTCGATGCCGTCCGTGCCGCCGCTGTCCAAGGCGATCGAGGAAGTCTCGTCCACCCCGGACCTGCGGCTCCCGGACGAGCCGTCCGCCTGAGTGACGGATCGTCCGGATGAATGACGGATCCGCGTGATCAGAAGCCGGTCGCGTTCCAGGGCCGAATCGGGGTCGCGAACATCGCGTCGAAGCGGGACATCGCGCCGGATGTCAGCTCGACCACACCGCCGCCCGGAGCAAGCTGGCGCAGCGAGTACGTCCCGAGGTAGGCCGAAGCGAGCGCGCGCTGCGAGAGCCGCAGATCGGCCGGCGCCCGGGTGGACGCGCAGGAGGCACCGTCCGCGGACCCGTCGAGCAGGTACCTGCCCGCCGCGTACCCGCCGAGATCGGCGTCGACCACCTCGAGCACGAGCCGTCCCGCCGAGGCGTAGCCGCGCGCGGACAGCGCCGCCGGGACGTTGAGCAGCCGCAGCCAGGTGTCGTCGCCAAGGAAGGTTTGGCGCAGCGCGCGTCCGTCCCGCATCAGCCACCGCACCGGCTCGTCGGGCGCCGCCTCGCGAACGGCGATCTCGTCGACGACGTCGATGCCGGCGAGGTACGCCCACAGGTTCTGGTAGGCCATGTCGGAGGTTGCCGTGAAGTCCTCGACCTCGATGGCGCCCAAGGCGCCATCCAGTTCGAAGTCGCGGGTCACCTTCCACGCGAGCAACCCGTCCGGCCCGTCCGGGCCCTCGTGCAGCATCCAGTGCGGCTGCGGGCCGATCGTCTCGAAGCCGTCCAAGCCGAGCCGCTTGGACCACCACAGTCCTCGACGGTCGACCTGGCCTTGCCGCCGACGCCGCGCGCGGTCGAACAGCTCTGGGGCGATCGGGCCGAGGTCGCCCGCCGGCACCTGCCGTACCGTCCCGCCGTCGATCGGCAGCACGCTCGCGTTGCGGTGGCGCGGAAAGTACGTGTAGTTCGCGGCGTGCGTGGCCGGCGCATAGCCGAACCGGCCGTAGATCGGCCACTCGGCGGCGATGAGCACGCTGAACGGATCGTCGCGGTCCTTCGCGGCCTGCAGAGCGGGCGTGATCATTCGGGTGAGCAGCCCGCGGCGCCGGTGCGTCGCAGCGACCGTCACCCCGGTTACGGCATCCGACTCGATGTCGACGGTGCTCCCGTCGCGTCCGGGGATCGTGACCGTACGCGGTTCGGTCGCGAGCGTGCCGATCCAGCGTGTGCCGTCGTGAAAACCCCAGGTGCGCTCGGGCAGCCACTCCCGACGCCACCGCTCGACCCGGCGGGTGAAGTCGTCGTCGTACGGATTGCCGAGAAAAGTGGTGACCATCGCGGCGACCCACTCCGCCGCCTCGGACTCCGGTACCGGATTCTGCAACTCCACGTCCGGACAGCCTGCCATTGACCGGCGTCAGCGGGCGAGGGGGTTTAGATCCAGTCGAGATGCGGCGCCAGGTACAGGTAGCCGATGAAGCTGACCGCGTCGAGCAGGAAGTGTGCGATCACCAGCGGCAGCACGCGTCCGGTCCGCCGAAACCACCAGCCGAAGATCAGCCCCATGACGAAGTTGCCGGCGAACCCGCCGAAGCCTTGGTAGAGGTGGTAGCTACCGCGCAGCGTGGCGCTCGCGAGGATCGCGCGCTCGGTGCTCCAGCCGCACTGGCGCAGCCGGGTGAGCATGTACCCGACCACGACGATCTCCTCCGCGAAGCCGTTCTGAAATGCTGAGAGCAGTAGGTACGGCACGCGGTACCAGACGTCGGGGAAGTTGACCACGTCCAGTGAGGCGTTCACGCCGATCCGGTGCGCGAGGTAGACCAGCCCGAGCCCCGGGATGCCGATCAGTGCGAGGAAGCCAACGCCTTGCAAGGTCTCGACCCTGCGGCGGAGGAGATCCAGACCGATGCCGAGCCCGCGTCCGCCCGGCCAGCGCGCGAGCAGGACCAGCGCCAGCAGGGGTGGCGCGATGCCGTTGAGCAGGTTGGCCAGGTCGTCGAGCAGGTCCAGCCAGGGATGCGCGGTCTGCGCCCCGCTCACGACGGTCGAGGTCGTCGCGCCGATGCCTCCGACGACCGTGACCTCGGCCCGGACGAGGTGCAGCAGCGCGTAGATACCGGAGATGCCTAGCGACACCCCGAGAACGGCGAGCAGTTCGAGGCCCGGCCGCTGCCTAATCGTGGGCTCGGCCGCGGGCGGTGCGTCGGGCACGCCGTCAGCCTACGGAGCGCGGGGTGAGCACGAGCGTCTGCGCGGTGCAGCCGACCACGCCGGCCGCGTCGGCGATCGTCGAGCGGGTCATCGCCGAGCCGTGTGCGCCGAGTTGGGTGGCCGCGTCCAGCCGCAGCCAGTCACCCTCGACCGGACGGGCCAGGTGCACGTCCAGGTCGATGTTCAGGAAGGTCCACTCCTCCCAGCCGAGCTCCGCGGAGATACCGCTCGCCGAATCGCCGATCAGGCAGACCCGGGCCAGTCCGGTCGTCGGCTCGTCCTCGATCAGGGGCAGGGTGGGGCGCGCCCAGAA
>JALZAI010000292.1 GCA_030948475.1 Actinomycetota bacterium | reverse complement strand
GATCAAGGTGGCCGTTCCCCGGGGGTCACCGACCGCGGCGATGCCACGTGCGGCGGCGAGCCGCACCGCCGCACCGCCATCGGCAGCGGCCCGATCGAGCACGTCCAGCGCGTCGAGGGACACCAGTCCGAGCACGACCTCGCAACGAACCTCCGGGGCCGGATCGGACAGCCACGTGCTCAGCTCGGGCACCGTGCACAGCCGGTGGCGCCATAACCCTCCGACCGCGGCAATGCGCACGTCCGCCTCGTCCCGGCCGAGTGCGGCGCGCAGTGCCCCGGCGAACTCCGGCCCGGGGACCAGGACCTCGCGTAGCTCGCGGAGCAGCTCGATGGCCTGTTCGCGCACCGGCCCGTGGTCGTCGTCGAGGGCTCTCGCGAAGATCGGTGACGACGTCACCCAGTCCTCGGTCGCCTCGCTGAGCACGCTCAGCGCGGTGCGGCGCACGTCCGGGTCGGGGTCGGCGAGGTACCCGGCCAGCTCGTCCTCGGTCGGACACTCGTCGGCCAGTTCCAGCAGCGTCAGGATTCGGTTCGAGGTCATGGTCAGGCCCATGCCTTCGCGGCGCCGACCAGCTCGGGCGCCGGTTCGTCCGCGACACCGTCCGGGCGGGTGAACCCGGGCACCGGCACGATGTAGGGCGCGACCGGGCGGGTGAGCATCTCCATCTCGCCGGCAGCGTCCTTGCGCAGGTTCAGATGGCAGAACCACCGGTCGTCGTCGCGTTCCGGCACGTCGGAGCGCTGGTGGTAGAGGCCCCAGCGGCTTTCGGTGCGGTGCAGCGAGGACCGGGCCGCCATCTCCGCGCAGTCCCGGATGAAGGTCACCTCGGCGCAGCGCATCAGCTCGTGTGGGGTGCGGGCACCCATGCCGGCGATCTCGCCGCGCATCCGTTCGAACACCTCGGCACCCAGGGTCAGGTACCGGGCACTTTTGGGTGGCTGCAGGTAGTCGTTGACGAACCGGCGCAGCTTGTACTCGACCTGCGGCTGGGGCGGTCCGTCGGGGTTGCGCAGTGGTCGGTAGATCAGCTCGTGGGCGGCCTGAATCTGGCCCTCCGGCAGCGTCGCGGACGTGGGGTTGTCGGCGGCGAAGCCGGATGCGTGCTCGCCGGCGATCGAGCCGTAGACGAAGGCGCCGATCATGTAGTTGTGCGGCACCAGCGCCATGTCCCCGGCGGCGTACAACCCGGGGACGGTGGTCGCGGCGTGCTCGTCGACCCAGACCCCCGATGCGGAATGTCCGCTGCACAGCCCGATCTCGGAGATGTGCATCTCGATGTCACGTTCGCGGTAGTCGTGACCCCTGTTCGCGTGGAATGTCCCGCGAGTCGGCCGCTCGGTCGTGTGCAGAATTCCTTCGATCTCGCTGATCGTGGCGTCCGGCAGATGTGACAGTTTCAGATAGATCGGGCCGCGTGCACTGTCCAGTTCCCGTTTGACCTCGGCCATCATCTGGCCCGACCAGTAATCGCAGTCGACGAATCGGTTGCCGTCGGCATTGACCTGGTATCCGCCGAAGGGGTTCGCCACGTAGGCGCACGCTGGCCCGTTGTAGTCCTTGATCAGCGGATTGACCTGGAAGCACTCAATACCGCTGAGCTCCGCGCCGGCGTGGTACGCCATCGCGTACCCGTCGCCGGCGTTCGTCGGGTTCTCGTAGGTGCCGTACAGGTAGCCGCTCGCCGGTAGCCCGAGACGGCCGCACGCGCCGGCGGAGAGGACCACCGCGCCGGCCGAGATCGTCACGAACTCGCCGCTGCGGGTGTCGAACCCGACCGCGCCGACCGCGCGGCCGTCCACGGTGAGCACCCGGACCGGCATGATCCGGTTCTCGATCGTGACGCGGGACCGCACGGCACGCCCGCGCAGGGTCCGGTAGAGCACCTTCTTGACGTCGCGTCCCTCGGGCATCGGGAGCACGTAGCTTCCGGAGCGGTGTACCCGGCGCACGGCGTACTCGTCGTGCTCGTCCTTCTCGAACTTGACGCCGTAGCGCTCCAAGCGGCGCACCATCTCGAAGCCACGGGTGGCGGTCTGATAAATGGTGCGCTTATTGACGATCCCGTCATTGGCGACAGTGATGTCCGCGACATAGTCCTCCGGGGTGGCCTTGCCCGGAATGACCGCGTTGTTCACGCCGTCCATGCCCATCGCCAACGCGCCCGAATGCCGTACGTGAGCCTTCTCCAACAACAGCACATTGCTGCCGGGCTCGGCGGCGGTCAACGCCGCCATGGTGCCCGCGGTGCCTCCGCCGATCACCAAGACATCGCACTCGAACTCGCGCCGCTGTGACTGTGGTGGGATCTGCACGCCAATACCTTCCAATCCGGAGTGACAGTTTCTGATCACTCACGGTCTGTCGTCCCGGTCATGTCCGGCCGCGCCGCACATGATGCCCAAGTTTTACCTGGGCTACCTCGCCGGCGGACATGCCGAGGAATTTTTGGCGGCCTGCGTTACGTCCGCCGACCCCATCAATTACCCGAGGGTTACGCCACCGGGCGCAACTGAAGAAGAGTCCTCTGACCTGCGTAAAGATGGCCCGGACCATCAGATCCGCCACCAGCTGATCAGGCCTCATCGCCCCAACGGAGCAGTCACCGGAATTGGTCCGCAACCAGGAAAATGTCCTGGTAATCGAGGGTGGAGGGGCAATCGAGCGCCGCGACCTGGCGCATTCGGGCGCCGACCTCCCGCATTGCCTGCTCAGCCGGGGCAGGATCGCCTGTGAGACTGGCGTAACGCCGGCGCAATACTGAAGTGGCTAGCGTGCCCGGCAGACAGCACCGCGATGAGTGAAGAAGGACGGCGGCACAGGTTCCGATGGATACGCCCGATGACCCCGGTCTACACGGCGACGAGGCCAGCGACTGGGAGGCGTCGCGTTCGCGTGCCGAGCGCGCCCGCAACGTCGCCGACGTTCTGCGTCACCAGATCACCGCCGGAGCGTTCGGCGACGGCCTGCTTCCCGACGAAAGAACGCTCAGCAAGCAGCTGGGGGCCAGCCGCAACGCGGTACGCGAAGCACTCGGGCTGCTGCGCGCCGAAAGACTGATCGAGCGTCGCCAGGGAGTCGGGACGATGATCGTGATGCCGAAACTCGGGCACGGTCTCGAGCGACTCGCCGGCCTCGCCGAAGCACTCGTCGGCTCAGGGACCGTGACCAACGAAATCCGGGCCGCGCACCGGGTGCGGAACCCTCCGGAGGCCATCGTGCATCGGCTCGGGATCGCACCAGGCCAGGGAGCGGTGTACATCGAACGGCTCCGCCACATCGGCGGGATCCCGCTCTCACTCGACAGCACCTACCTCACCGACGACATCGGTCAGAGCCTGCTCGAACACGACCTCGCCGGCCGCGACGTCTTCGCGCTCATCGAGGAGATCACCGGCCAGCGGCTGGGCTCCGCCGAAATCTCGGTCCACGCCGTGATCGCCGACCCTGACACCGCCAGCCTGCTGCAAATCCCCGTGGGCGCGGCGGTGTTC
>JALZAI010000090.1 GCA_030948475.1 Actinomycetota bacterium | reverse complement strand
CACTTGCCCAACGTGTGGGGCGACGCCCCGCGGCTGCGCGTCAGGCCACTGGTTGCACGGCCGCGGGGGGTGTTGCGCGACCTGCGCCGGCAACCACGACCACGACGACGGACGGGCAACGCGTCCTAGGCCGAAGGCCGAACGGGGAAAGGGACACACCCCGCCGGGGGCGGGTCAAAACTCTGTCCGGGCAAGGCCAGGACCCACTCCTTTTCGCATACCCCTCCACGGTGCTGTGCCACAGGGCCAGGGGTCTCCCGATGACGCCCGCTGAGAAGGTTGCCGAACGCAACCAGTTGGATCCGACCACAGGCGCTCGACACTCGTCAGAGCTGTTCTGGGAGCGGCCCGGGATGCTTCTGCGGATGCGTTCGGCGGCGGCGGCGACGTTTGCCGCGTGGGTCATGTTCTGCTTCGCCGCGGTCGTAGTCTGGCGGACCATCAACGGGCCTGGATTCGATGAGGCGGCATCCGTGCACCCGCTCATCGGTGCCCTGAGGTGGTTGGCGATCGCCGGGCTCGCCGGCAGCTTACTTGTGGTGGCATGTGCCGCGCTGCCGCTTGCCGTTGCCACGGCCTGGCAGGCGGGCCGGCGGCGCGACCGCGTGGCGCTCGCGTTGTTCGCGGCTCCCCCGGCCGGGACTCGCAATTTATGTTCTCGGAACGAGGGGTCTGGTTGGAGTCTGCGCCTAGGCCGGATCAGCGCTCCCGCAGCGCTGTGACGTGGATGGCTTACGCGGACCTCGCACTGGCGAACCGAAGCAGATCAGGCCGCAGCTGCCCGTCGCCTGTGGCCGGACCGGACGACCGCTCCTCGGCAAATGCGTACGTCCGTAAGTCGATCCCCAGCTGACGATCGCGCGGCATCCGAATGGGCTCGCTCAGTGGTGTCCGGCGGACGTTCGGCGCGTGGGGCGCAGCTGCCCGGCCGGATAGCCGCGGACCTGAGTAGGCCGATCGTCGATAACCGCGCGAGGTTCGGCACAATCGTGGGGTGACGATCCGTGTTGTACACGACCTGACCTCGGCCACGGGCAGCGCGCGCCGGGGCGCGTCGTTGTCCTCAACGACACGTCCAGCTCTGGTGGGTCGAGCATCGCCAACGCGCTGCTTGCGTCCCTCGACGGCGCTTGGTTCCACCTCGGTATCGACATGTTCCACCGGGCCCGCAACGAGCACGACTGGTCTGATGAGGAGGTTGTGTCCGTGGTCCAGCGAACCATGCTCGGCTTTCACCGGGCCGTTGCGGGAATGGCATCAGCGGGGAACGACGTCATGGTTGATCACGTTCTGGGCGAGCAGGCGTTTGTTGGACATGCTCGACGTCCTCGAGGGGTTTCCGGTGCTGTTCGTCGGACTCCGCTGCTCACTGCCAGAGCTTCAACGGCGAGAACAAGACCGTGGCAATCGCGGTGTCGGCCGGGCTGCCGCCCAATATCCACTCGTCCACGCACACGACATCTACGACCTCGAAGTCGACTCCGAGCACAACACGCCAACCGAGTGCGCCCTTCTGATACGAGGCCGCCTCGACGAAGGTAGCGAGCAATGGACGGCCTTCGTCCGCCTGCGTGCCGCCGATTGATCACCCCGGCACCCGCCAGCCACGACCACGGTGTCGGTCATCGATCGCCTTCCGGTGACGCACCCGCGCTTCCGCACTGGCCACCACCCACTGCGAAGTGGTCGTCGCAAGAAGTTCGGCTATCGGGATGCCGACCTGCGCCTCAGTTGTTGGAGGCTGTGGCCGTGTGCCAGCAGGACCTCGCCGTCGGACAGTGCCCAGTGCGGTCGTCCGGAGCGCGTCATGTCGGCGCTGGCCGAGTCGCAGTCGTGCGTCTCCGGGTGTTCGGGCGAGTCGACGTGAGGCACGACCGGACGGTCCAGGACGGCGAGACCGTCGTAGATTGGATTCGCCACGGCAGTGACGTCGTCCACACGCTCCAGGCCTCGCAGGTCCGGTGCCAGCACGCTAGCGCCGGCGCTGTAACCGGCGTAGACGACGGCATCCCGCTTGATCAAGTCTACGATGAGTGCGTCCGCGCCGTTGTCGGCGAGGGCACGCCGCAGCACGAAGACGTTTCCTCCGCGCACCCAGATCACGTCGGCCGCCACCAGATGCCGAGCGGCTAGGGCCCCATGCCGGAGATCGGCTTCGGTGACCACGAACCCGAGTGAGGTCAGCTCGGCGACCTCACGATCAACTCCAGCCTGCCGGACTTCGTCGGCCATGCCATCGAGGGCGTTGCAGACAAGCGCAAGACGACGGCCCTTGCCCGCGAGCTCGAGCAACCTGTTGGGATGATCACCGATACGGAAGGACGATAGATACAACCGCACAATGGCCTTCTCTATCACAGCTCACCCAGTTGCGCGGTGCGATCGATGATCGGCCGCGAGCGGTAACGGGACCTATGGTTTGCGGAGCAGACTGGCGGTCATGGTTGACATCGCCGACCCGACGACCGGGTTGCAAAGCCAATGAGTGGGCGGCCGCGCGGCGGCGCCGCGGACGAACGCTCCCGGAGATGGTTGACCGGCGGGGTGGTGAGTGTCGGGGCGGCGTCGTTTTTCAGCGACGCCGGGCACGAGCTGGCGACCAGTGTGCTGCCGTCTTTCCTCACCTCGACCCTGCACGCGGGACCCGGTGCGCTGGGTGCGATCGAAGGGGTGTCTGATGCGTTGGTCGGTGTCAGCAAGCTCGCGGGTGGTCCGCTGTCTAACGATCCGGTCCGCCGCGGACGGCTCGCGTCCGGTGGCTATCTCGGCACGGCGATCGCCACGGCTGCGATCGGTCTGGCCACGGCGGTGTGGCAGGTCGCGATCTTGCGGGCGGTGGCCTGGATGTCGCGGGGGATACGGTCGCCGGCTCGGGACACGCTGCTGACCTCACTGGCGCCGGAGCAGGCCTATGGGCGGGCGTTCGGGTTGGAACGGGCCGGTGACAATGCGGGAGCGATCATTGGTCCGCTGGCCGCCGCGGTGTTGGTCACCGCGGTCGGGATCCGGCACGCAATCTTGTTCGCGATCATCCCGGGCGTGTTCGCCGCAATCGCGATCACCGTCGCCGCCCGCGAGGCACGACGGAGCCTGGCCCCGCCAGCCGTCCGTCGCACCTTGTCGTTCAACCTGCGCGAGCTGTGGCACGCCGGTCTACCCCGTGCCTTGGCCCCGGCTGCGTTGTTCGAGTTGGGTAACCTCGCCACCACGCTGCTGATCTTGCGGGCTACCGACCTGCTGCACACCGACCGGCGCAGCCTCACGGCGGCCACCAGCCTGGCGATCGTGCTCTACGCGGCCCACAACGCCGCCGCGACTTTCGCGTCGCTAGCCGGAGGTCAGATCGCCGACCGCCTCAGTCCACGGCTGGTCTTCGCGGCCGGCGCCGCGACGTACGTCGCGGGTTACGTGCTGTTCGCGCTCACCCAGCACCACTGGCCGATCCTGCTGGTCGGGTTCCTGCTCGCGGGCGTCGGCATCGGCTTCGGTGAGACCGCGCAGTCCACCGTCGTCGCCCAGGCGTTGCCCGAGCACCTTCGCGGCAACGGGTTCGGCGTCCTCGGCCTGGTCCAGTCCATCGGCGACCTCGGCGCGACGCTGGTCGCCGGCCTGCTGTGGGCATTCATCTCACCGGCCGTCGCCTTCGGGTACGCCGCGGTATGGATGTTCGCCTCACTCATCACCTCAGGTCTGTTGCGCAGCACGCCGTCGACTCCCTGACGGCTGGCGAGGAACGGTGGTGGCTACCGGTGCATGCGCGCGGCGGCCGACCACGTCGGTCCGCTAGCAGCCGCAGGGGCAACTGGGATCGTTGCAGTCAGGTCGCAGAGGCACGACAAGCTCAACTCGGACATGAGGGGTCACCACCCTCGGCGAGGTGGGCACCAGGTGCCCGGCGACGGCGGCGGCCAGTCCGCCGCCGTCAGGGGATTCGACCATCGCCACCAGCTGCACGCGTAAACCGCGAGTCGGTCATCTCAGCGTCGAGATCGGCAAGCCGACGCTGCAACAGCCGCTCGGCGGGCTCACACGGACAGACGCCGGTGTCACGCACGGCGAGCAGATCGGAAATGTCCCGCAGCCGCAGACTCGCGCCCGAGTGTCGGGCAGAGGTCTAGGGCCGCGACAACGGCGTTTGTGTCTTCTGTGGGGCGGCGGCCGAAGAGATCGACCACATCGATGGGCCCGGCGACGACCTGGGGAACCTGCGGCTGCTGTGTAAGCCCTTTCACCACGAGGTCACCGACGCTCATCTGGTGCCCATCAGCGATCCAGAGATCGCCGCGCTCAGAGATTAGATCCTTGCCCGTCGGTACGCCGAAGAACCGGTCCAGGACTGTGATGGCGCCGACTGGGCGAAGACGTGGAGAGCCTGGGCCAACACCCACGAACACCCAGTGCCTGAAGTCACCTTCGTCAAGTTGAGTCCAGGGACGTGGTGTACGACGGGCCTCGCCTGAGCGTGGCGTCCTGACACTAGGACGGCCACCGCGTGATCCTTCAGAGGACCTTGCAGAGTCCGACTGAAGGAGATCACCACGATGACCGTCGACCCCAACTCTATTGACCTTCCTGCGTTCATGGCTGAGCACCTGCAGCGTGCCGAGCCTGACCTGCTGCGATCGATGTTGTCCATGTTCGTGCAGGCGTTGATGTCGGCGGAGGCCGACGCGATCTGTGGCGCCCCTTACGGGGAGCGCAGCCCGGAGCGGACCAACTCCCGCAATGGCTACCGGACCCGGGACTTCGACACCCGGACCGGCACGATGGCCGTCGCGATCCCCAAGCTGCGGGAGGGCTCCTACTTCCCCGACTGGCTGCTCGAGCGCCGGCGCCGGCCGAGCGGGCGCTGACCACCGTGGTCGCAACGTGCTACCTGCTCGGTGTCTCGACGAGGCGGATGGAGAAGCTGGTCGAGACCTTGGGCATCACCCGGCTGTCAAAATCCCAAGTCAGCGTGATGGCACGTGAGCTCGACGCCCACGTCGAGGACTTCCGCACCCGGCCCCTGGACGCCGGCCCGTACACGTTCCTGGCCGCGGACGCGTTGGCGATGAAGGTCCGCGAAGGCGGCCGGGTGGTCAACACCCATGTGCTGGTCGCCACCGGCGTCAACGCCGATGGTCACCGCGAGATCCTCGGCGTGGACATCTGCTCGGCCGAGTCCGAGGCCGGCTGGCTGACCCTGTTCCGCGGCCTGAACGCCCGCGGCCTGACCGGGGTCAAGCTGGTCACCTCTGATGCCCACAGCGGGCTCGTCGCCGCGGTCAGCGCCACCCTGGAAGGCGCCAGCTGGCAACGATGCCGCACCCACTACGCCGCGAACCTGATGGCGGTCTGTCCCAAGCACGCCTGGCCCGGGGTGAAGACGATGCTGCACTCGGTCTACGACCAGCCTGACGCCAAGGCCGTGCATGCCCAGTTCGACAAGCTGCTTGAGGCCGTGGCCGAGAAGCTCCCCGAGGTCCGTGACCACCTCGAGGATGCTCGCGCCGACATCTTGGCGTTCACCGCGTTCCCCAAGGAGATCTGGCGCCAGATCTGGTCTAACAACCCCAACGAGCGCCTCAACCGCGAGATCCGCAGACGCACCGACGTGGTCGGGATCTTCCCCGACCGCACCTCCGCGATCCGCCTGATCGGCGCCGTCCTGACCGAGCAGCACGACGACTGGATCGAGGGCCGCCGCTACCTCGGGCTCGAGGTCCTCAAACGCGCCCGGGTCACTGTCGTCCCCGACCCCGCCACCGCACCCGAGGAGGTCCCGACCAGCGACATCCCCGCACTGAGCGCCTGACAACTACAGAAGATCACCCGATCGCCGCTCAAACACCACGTCCCGGGACTTGACCCCATATTCGCCCGATTTTCGGCGAGTACTACGGGGACCCCTGGCCGCCGCCAGGTGCATGGTCATCGGCGCGGCGGCCATCGGGGTGCACCAGTAGTAG
>JALZAI010000073.1 GCA_030948475.1 Actinomycetota bacterium | reverse complement strand
TCAGCTCGGTCGCGAGCGCCGCGAGTCGATCGGTCTCGTGCCCGCGCAGGTGCTCGATTCCCGACAGGCGCGACGGCGTCGACGCGCATGCGGCCAGTGCGGCCAGGACGGGGGTCAGTTCCCCGACGGCACGCAGATTCGCCTCCAGACCGAACAGAGACGGCCCGGCGGACACGGTCAGCTCGCCGTCGCGGGACAGCCCCACCGAGGCGCCCATCGCCGCCAGCAGCGCGCGCAGCTCGTCGCCGGCCTGGGTCGTCACCGACGGCCACCGCGGCACCTTTACCGTCCCCCCGGTCACCAGCGCCGCGGCGAGGAACGGCGCGGCGTTGGACAGATCCGGTTCGACCGACCACTCTCGCGCCGCGACCGCCCCCGGGTCGACGCGCCAGACGCCCTCGTCCGGCTCGCTAACCGAGACGCCCGCTGAGCGGAGCACGTCCATGGTCATCGCGATGTGCGGCAGCGACGGCACCGTGGCCGATCCGGTGTGCACGACCTCGATGCCCTTGTCGTAGCGGGCGCCGGCGAGCAGCAACCCGGACACGAACTGCGAGGAGCCGGACGCGTCGATGCGCACCGTCCCGCCGTCGAGTCCGCCGCGTCCTCGGACGGTGAACGGCATCCGACCGCGGCAGCCGTCCTCTACGATCGCGCCCGCCTGCCGCAGTCCGTCGATGAGCGTCGCGATGGGTCGCTGGCGGGCGTACGGGTCGCCGTCGAAGGCGACCGGTCCGTCGGCGAGCGCGGCCATCGGGGGGACGAAGCGCATCACCGTCCCGGCCAGGCCGCAGTCGACCGTGCCGCCATGCAGCGGGCCCGGGACGACCACCCAGTCGGGGCCGTCGTCGTCGATGCGCACTCCCATGGCGCGCAGTGCGTCCACCATCAGGGCCGTGTCGCGGGCTCGCAGCGGAGCGACGATGCGCGACGAGCCGTCGGCGAGCGCCGCCACGAGCAGGACGCGGTTGGTGAGCGACTTCGACCCGGGCAGCTCCACGCGGGCGCGCAGCGCGCCAGTCGCCCGCGGCGCGGCCCAGTTCGTCATCCTCGCCATCCTGCCGCACGAACCAGCTGATGTCTGACTAGGTCGCGGCGGCGGCGCCGCCCGGATCGTCGGTGTCCGGGAACGAGTGATGCTCGTGTGCGACCACCCATCGACCATTCTCGCTACGCAGCCCGAGGGTGAGTCGCAAGCGCTGTTCGGGCCGGTCGGCGAGTTGTTGGGGGGTTCCGCAGCGCAACAAGGCGTGGGCATAGGCGACATCGCCGCCCGCGGTGACCTCCAGAGAGACGATCTCGAACGACGCGCCTTGCGCCTGCCACTCGAAAAACGGTGGCCACGTTTCGCGGTAGGCGTCGATGCCGAGCACACCGACGTCTGGAGGCGGCACGTCGAACATCACGATGTCCTCGGAATGCGACGCGAGGACGCCGGCCATATCCCCGTTGTGCACCGCCGCGGCCCAGCGTTCGATCAGGGTCCGGATCTGTTCCGTGTCGTCGGCCATTCCCCAGCTCAGTCCCTTCGCGTCTGATTGCAGGACGATCAACGCATCAGGCCGCGTTCCCTGATCCCTTTAGAGCGGGAGTTGCGGTTGCTCAGCGGCAGTCTCGCGCGCTGGGTCGATCAGCTCGGGACCGTTGTTCCTGACGCTGTTCACGGCGGTCGAGACCACGACAGGCTGCAGATGGACCTCCGGGATCCGGTCCAGGAGCCGACGTGCCGTCTGCGGGTCGTCGCTGGCGCAGTTCAGCCAGGACGCGTGCATGTCCCGCGGGACGACGACCGGGCAGCGGTCGTGGATCTGGCCGAGCAGATCGGTCGCCGGCTGGGTGATCACGGTGCAGGTCCACAGCCACCGATCCAGGTGGTCCTCGGGCAGCCCCGGATCCGGCCAGAGTTCGTAGAGCCCGGCCATGGCGAGCAGCCGTCCGTCCGGGTCGTGCAGGAAATGCGGGATCTTACCGTCATCGGTGGCCTGCCACTCGAAGTAGCCGAGGGCGGGCAACAGGCAACGCCGCCGTGCCGCGGCCGCCTTGAACGCCGGCTTCGCCGTCACTGTCTCGAGCCGAGCGTTGATCATCTTCGCGCCGCTCTTGTTCGACTTCGACCAGCTGGGCACCAGCCCCCAGCGAGCTGTCCTGAGCTGGCGGATCGGCCCGGTCGACCCGGGATCGCGTCGCAATCGCTGCACGATCATTCGGACCGGATCGGTGGGGGCGACGTTCCAGGACGGAGGAAGGTCGTCGCCCACGGTCTCCTCGACGTCGAATTCGTCGGTGAGGTCCCCGCTGGCGGCGGCATTCACATAGCGACCGCACATAGTGTCAGTCTGCCGGATCAGCCCGGGACGAGCATGGCCTCGATCAGGTGCGGTCCTGGCTCCTCGACGGCGCGGCGCAGCTCCGCCACGAGAGCGGATGCCGTGGTGACGCGGACCGCGTCGACGCCCATACCCCGAGCGAGCGTAGCGAAGTCCAGCTCAGGCCGTCCCAGGTCGAGCATGTCGCGAGCGCGGTCGCCGGGCCCGGCTGCGCCGACCCGGTCGAGCTCGAGGCGCAGGATCGCATAGGACGCGTTGTTGATCAGTACCGTGGTGACATTCAACTGCTCGCGTGCCTGGGTCCACAGGGCCTGAATGGTGTACATCGCGCTGCCATCGGCCTGTACACAGACGACCTGCCGGTCCGGAGCCGCGACGGCGGCGCCGGTCGCGACGGGCAGCCCCTGACCGATCGCGCCGCCGGTCAAGGTCAGCAGGCTGTGCCGCGCGGCGCCGGCCGTGGCGTCGGGCAGCGGGAAGCTCGCCGTGACGGCCTCGTCCACCAGGATCGCGTGCTCGGGGAGCGTGATGGCGATCGCCGCAGCCAGGCTCCGCGCGTCGAGTCGGCCGTTCGGCGACGCCGGCAACGACGGCGCGGCCAGTTCCGGTTCGATGCGCGAGGCGACGCGATCGGCGAGTGCCTCTAGCGCGGCGACGACGTCCTGGCCCGGCGCCGCCAGGACGTGGGTCGCGCAGCCGTCCGGAACCAGGTCATCGGCGCGCCCCGGGTAGGCGAAGAAGGCGGCAGGCGCCGGCGCGCCGGCCAGCAGGAGATCGGTCGCGCCCGCCAGTTGCGGCTCGACCGCCTCGGCCAGGTACGCCACCCGAGCCACGTCCGCAACACCGGCGCCACGTTCCATCCGAGCCGGGAAGCCCTCGGCCAGCACGCGGGTGCCGGTGGCGGCGGCGATGCGACTCGCCGCGCGTAGGCCGGCCTCGCTCAGGGCCGCGCCACCGAGCAGCAGCACGCACGACGCTGCGCTGGCCACCTCGACCGCGTGGTCGATGACCTGATCGGCGACCGGAACGGCACGGAGTACGCACCAGGGAGCGGCCGGCTGCGCGCCGTCGCCCCAGGACACGTCGGCGGGCAGCACCAGCGTCGCGATCTGGCCGCCGTTGCCGCTCGCCGCGGCGACGGCGAGTGCCGCGTCGGCACCGATCTCGCGCGGGTGACCTGACGTGTGGACCCACCCCGAGGCGTTTCGAGCGATCGTGTGGATGTCGGATTGCAGCGGGGGGTCGAAGCGTTCGTGGTAGGTCGCATGTGCCCCGACCACGCAGACCAGCGGGCTGTGCGCCCGCCGCGCGTTGTGCAGGTTGGCCAGCCCGTTGCCCAGTCCCGGGCCCAGATGCAACAGCACCGCTGCTGGCTTGCCGGCGATCCGGGCGTACCCGTCGGCCGCGCCCGTCGCCACGCCCTCGAACAGGGCCAGCACCGCGCGCATCTTCGGCACCGTGTCCAACGACTGCACGAAGTGCATCTCGGACGTGCCGGGGTTCATGAAGCAGACGTCCACCCCGGAGTCCACCAGTGTGGTGATCAGCGCGACGGCTCCGATCACTTCGACCCCCGTCCGTCGAGCCGGACGCAGCATCGCCCGGTACCGCAGACTAGCCAAGGCGTCGACACTGTGCTGATGCGCATCGATGTGGAAACGCCAGCAGGAACTGCCTGGGTGGATCTCGACCGGCCGCGCTCGCCGAGCGCTCTGCTCGTACTGACACACGGCGCCGCCGGCGCAGTCGGGACTGCCGACGTCCTGGCCGTGCGCGATGCCGCCGTTGCGGCCGGTAATGCGGTCGCGCTGGTTACCCAGCCGTACCGCGTCGCGGGGCGCCGGACCCCGCCTGCTCCGCGACCGCAGGACGAGGCCTGGGCGGCGATCCTGACGGCGCTGCGCCGTCGGATGCGCCGGATGCCGATCGTCGTGGGCGGGCGGTCCAACGGCGCCCGGGTCGCGTGCCGCACTGCCGGGGCCACAGGTGCCGTCGGGGTGGTCGCCCTCGCGTTCCCGCTGCATCCGCCCGGACGTCCCGACAAATCGCGGCTCGACGAACTCGAGCTGCCGGACGTCCCGGTGCTCGTGGTCCAGGGCGACCGCGACCCGTTCGGCAGGCCTCCCGATGGCCCCGGACGGACGGTCCACATGATCGCGGGCGCCGACCACTCGCTACGAAGCGGCACTGCCGGAACGGCGAGGGCGGTCATCGGATTCGTGACAACCCTGGTCGCGCATGCCAATGTCAGGGCGTGAGTTCAGCCACCGACGAGTTCCGGGCCGCGCGCGATTTCCTGCTCGAGAACCGCACCGACTACGACGCGGCCCGCGCCGGCTTTCGCTGGCCGCGTCCGGAACAGTTCAACTTCGCGCTCGACTGGTTCGACGCGGTCCTGGCAACCGAGCAGCCCGAGCGGGCGGCGCTGCGGATCATCGAGGCCGATGGCGGTCACGCGTCCTACACTTTTGCCGAGCTGTCGCTGCGCTCGGACCAAGTGGCGGCCTGGCTGCGTGCCGAGGGCGTCGGACGTGGCACCCGCCTGCTCGTGCTGCTCGGCAACCAGGTCGAGCTGTGGGAGATCACCTTGGCCGCGATGAAGCTGGGCGCGGTGCTCATCCCGGCGACGACGCTGCTCGCTCCGGCGGACCTTCGCGACCGGGTGGACCGCGGCAGCGTGGGCGCGGTCATCGCGCAATCCGAGATCGCCGGTCGGTTCGACGGGGTATCCGGTAGCTACCTGCGGATCGCGGTGGGCGATCCAGTCGAGGGATGGTTGCGCTACGGCGACACCGCGACCAGCATGCTCGACTTCAGTCCGGATGGCCCGACCGGCGCGGACGACGCGCTGCTGCTGTACTTCACGTCCGGGACGACGGCATTGCCGAAGCTGGTCGAGCACACGCACACCAGCTATCCGATCGGGCACCTTTCGACGATGTACTGGATCGGGCTGCAGCCTGGCGACGTCCACGTCAACGTGTCCAGCCCCGGGTGGGCCAAACACGCCTGGTCGTGCGTATTCGCGCCGTGGATCGCGGGCGCGACGATCTGCCTGTTCAACTTCGAGCGCTTCGACGCCAAGGCCATGCTCGACACCCTGCGCGAGGCGAAGGTGACCACGTTCTGCGCGCCTCCGACCGTGTGGCGCATGCTCGTCCAGCAGGACCTCGCCGCATGGCGCGACGGACTGTCGCTGCGCGAGCTCGTCGGCGCCGGTGAGCCGCTAAACCCCGAGGTCATCGAGGCCGTGCAGCGCGGCCTGGGTCGCACGATCCGGGACGGCTTCGGGCAGACCGAGACCAGCCTGCAGGTCGGCAACTCGCCCGGCCAGGCGGTCATGCTCGGATCGATGGGGCGGCCGATGCCCGGCTTCGATGTCGTCCTGGTCGACCCAATTACGGACGACGAGGCGGCCGAGGGGGAGATCTGCGTGGCCTGCGAACCAGAGCGTCCGGTCGGGCTGATGGTCGGCTATCACGGTGATCACGAGCGCAACGAGACCGCGTTCGCGGGCGGGCGCTACCACACCGGCGACGTCGCGACCCGCGACGCGGACGGCTACATCACCTACGTCGGACGCACCGACGACGTATTCAAGGCCAGCGACTACCGGATCAGCCCGTTCGAGCTGGAGAGCGTACTGATCGAGCATCCGGCGGTGGCCGAGGCCGCCGTCGTCCCGGCGCCGGACGAGCTGCGCCTCGCCGTGCCGAAGGCCTACGTGGTGCTGGTCACGGGTACGCAGCCGAGCAGCGAACTGGCCGGCGACATCCTCAAGCACTGCCGCGACAACCTGGCGTCCTACAAGCGCATCCGCCGGCTGCAGTTCGCCGACCTGCCCAAGACGATCAGCGGCAAGATCCGTCGCGTCGAGCTGCGCGCCGCCGAGCGGGAGCACGCCGGCGTCCGTCCGGACGGCGAGTACCGCGAAGAAGACTTCGCCTGATCCGCGCTCGGCGGCAAGGAGCAGGACGACGTGACGAAGGTCTGGACCGGGTACGTCGCAGCACCACGCGACGGAGTGAAACGCCGAGGGCGGTGGCGTGCCTGGGTGACTCTGATCCCGCGCCGTGAGTCGGCAACAGGAGCGCGTGTCCTAGTCCGCGGTCAGCGGGTGGCGGCGGAGAACGGCGTCCCCGTCACCCCCAGGTGCTTGAGCAGGTTGCGGGAGAAGCGCTCGCCGGTGCGCTCCATCGTGGCCTTCATGATCCGCTGCACAGCCGGCGCCGCCAGCTTGGGCAACGGTACGTCCACGCAGAGGGTGAGGCTGATCTCCAGCCGGGTGCCCCCGTCGACGTCGGACAGCTCGTACCAGCCGTCGGCCCCGCTGTGCTCGCTGCGGCCTTTCGGCGGTTCATGCGTGTACTCGATCCGACGTTGCTCGTCGAAGCGCATCCGCTCGGTGAATTTCGGGCTGATTCCCACCCCGAGTGCCGAGATCCGCATCAAGTGCCAGCGCCAGACGTCGCCGTCGGCGTCGATCTTCTGGACCAGCGGGGTGAGCTTGCACAACAGCACCGGGTCGGTGAGCACGGCCCAGACGGCGGCTCGGTCGGCGGCAACTACGGCCGCGGAGCGGGTGGTCGCGGAGAACGTCGTCATGGCACCAGTCTTCCCCCGGTTCCTGTGCGACCCACTGCCGCATAGGGGCGCGCACTTGTGATGTTCTTAACGCTTGTGCTGTTCTTAACGACGTGAGCAGTTACAACTTGGCCGCCCTGGAAAGTCAACTCGCGGACACGGGCTGGACGGTGCGCTCGGACGACTTCGTGGTGCCGCAGGAGGTTCCCGGCCAAGTCTTCGAGGGCGGCTACAAGGTGCAGTTGACCTCCCCGTCCGGCGATGTTTTCCTCGGCGACGGCGCGACCCGCTCGGACGCGCTGCGCATCGCCGCCGATCACGCCGGGCTGCTGCCCGGGCACGGCATCAATCTGATCTAGCTGCTCGAGCTCTTAGACCTGGTACGCGGTCACTGCGCTGTTATCGACGCCAGCTTCGCCCCGGTGGCCCTGACCAGCTCGGCGGGCGCAAGCTCGAGGCCTGCACGGAATGCAACCGGGCCCGCCGGGGTTCTGACCTCAACCCCAGCCGAGGAGCCAACACCGCATGACGACGCAGCTAGCCCGCGAATCCGCGGTCATTCGCGCGATCCGGCCGTTGCCGAGCGGCGCGATATCCTCCAAGCCTGAGTTCGCGAGCGCGGGCGGCGGGAGGATCACGGTGGCAGAAGAAACGGTCGAGCAGCGCCGGGCGCGGTTCGAGCGCGACGCGCTGCCCTACCTGGATCAGCTCTATGCGGCGGGCATGCGGATGACGCGTAATCCGTCCGACGCCCAGGACCTCGTCCAGGAAACCTACGTGAAGGCGTTCGCCGCCTTCCACCAGTTCACCGAGGGGACCAACCTCAAGGCCTGGCTGTACCGCATCCTGACCAACACCTTCATCAACAACTACCGCAAGAAGCAGCGCCAGCCGCTCGAATCCGGCAACGAGGACGTCGAGGACTGGCAGCTCGCACGCGCCGAGTCGCACACGTCTCGCGGACTGCGCTCGGCGGAGATGGAGGCGCTCGACCACCTGCCCGATTCCGACGTTAAGGACGCCCTGCAGGCACTGCCCGAGGACTTCCGCCTCGCCGTCTACCTCGCCGACGTCGAGGGATTTGCGTACAAGGAGATCGCGGAGATCATGGGTACGCCAATCGGGACGGTCATGTCCCGCCTGCACCGCGGACGCAAGCAGCTACAGGTCCTGCTCGGCGACTACGCTCGCGAGCGCGGGCTGATCCCAGCCGGCGTCGGAGGCGAGGCATGAGCATGATGGGCTTCGGGCCGGGCAACATCGACTGCGACGACGTCCTCGGGGAGTTGTTCGTCTACCTCGACGACGAAACCGACGACGCGACCAGGAGCCGCATCCGTCAGCACCTTGAGGCATGCGCGCCGTGCTTTCGGCAGTACGGCCTCGAGCAGGACGTCCGCGCGCTAGTCGCGCGCTGTTGTGGCGGGGACGTCGCCCCGGCCAGCCTGCACACCCGGGTCCGGGTCCGCCTCACCGAACTGACCGTCGAGACCACTCACCTCGAGTACCGCGCCGACTGACCGCGGCGCTCGCCGCCGGCGAACGTTTCGAAGGCCGGCGGCGTGGTGAAGCAGCGAATTCGGCCGGAACCGCGACCCGACACCACGAGCCGAGCACGAACCAACTTCCTCGTCGCTGCCGTTCTTGGAGTTGAGCGAGCCGGAACCGGCACCTCAGGCGTCACAAATAATCGATGGCTAGCCGCCGCTGAACTCATGCTCGGCGGCCGCGGTGACCTTCCCCGACGCCGAGTCGGAGTAGTAGTCGCTTGGTTCGGTCTCGTCGGTTCCGCCCGGCGCCTTGACCGCACGCAGGACGAGGGTGAGCACGACCGCAATCACGATGTTGAGGACGAGGGCCGACGCGGCGATGTACACCTTGGTGTTCGTGAACGGGAAGTCCGCCAGCGGCGAACCGAAGTGGCGCATCCCGTGCATGGTGGTGACCGGCTTGCCGCCGACCAACTTCGTCGTCGCGTTCGGTGCCAGCTGCCGGTACGCGACGACAGTGCCGTACACCATCGCAACCGCCCAGCCGGCCAGCAACGCCCACCGGTGCAACCACCGGGTGTAGAGGCCGACGACGATCGAGAGGATCGTCTGCAGGATCCACACTCCGCCTAGCAGCTGCAGGTTGATCGCGTTCTGCCGGTCGAGGTAGATGACGAACAGCAGCGCTCCGAACTTCACCACCAGGGACACGATCTTGGCGACCTGGGACTCCTGTTTCGGCGTCGCATCCGGCTTGAGGAACTCGCGGTAGATGTTGCGGGTGAACAGGTTCGCCGCCGCGATCGACATGATCGCGGCTGGCACCAGCGCGCCGATCGCGATCGCCGCGAAGGCGACACCGGCGAACCAGGACGGGAATACCTGCTGGAAGAAGTGCGGAACCGCCAGCTGCGGGTTCGCCACCCCGTCCTGCCCGAACACCGAGGTCTTAGCCGCGATCGCCGCATAGCCGAGCAGCGCCAAGAGCGCAAGCATCAACGAGTAGGTCGGCAGGATCGCCGCATTGCGCCGGATCGTGTTGCGGGTCCGACTGGCCAACACGCCGGTCATCGAGTGCGGATACATGAACAGTGCCAGCGCTGACCCGAACGCGAGCGTGCCGTAGGCCCAGTAGGTGGGTTCGCCGGTGATGAACGCACCGACCGGTTTCTTGGTGGCCGGGTTGACGGTGGTCAGCTTCGTCTTAGCCGCGTCGAACACGTCGCCGTAGCCGATCTTCACCGCGACGTAGATGACCGCGACCACGATGACGATGTAGATCAGGGTGTCCTTGACGAAGGCGATCAGCGCCGGCGCGCGCAGGCCGGACGAGTAGGTGTACGCGGCGAGCACCGCGAAGGCGATGATTAGTGGCAGGTCGCGGACGAACAGGTTTCCGGATCCGCCCAGACCCATCGTGTCGAGCACTGCCTGGATGCCGACGAGCTGCAACGCGATGTAGGGCATCGTCGCGACGATGCCGGTGACCGCGACCGCGAGCGCAAGGCCGCGGCTGCCGTAGCGGCCGCGCACGAAGTCCGCTGGCGTGACGTATCCGCGGCGGTGCGCGACCGACCACAGGCGCGGTAGGAAGATGAAGATGATCGGGTACGCGACGATCGTGTACGGGACGGCGAAGTAGCCGCCGACCGCGCCGGTCGCGAACATCGCCGCGGGCACCGCAACGAACGTATAGGCAGTGTAAAGGTCACCGCCGAGCAGGAACCAGGTGATGACCGTGCCGAAGCCGCGTCCGCCCAGGCCCCACTCGTCCAGGCTGTCCATCGATTCGGCGCGCCGCCAGCGCACGGCGACGAACCCGCCGAACGTGACCACAACGAAGAAGAAGATCACGACGCCGAGTTCGACACCGTTCACGCCGCTGCTCGCGGCGAGCGGGCTCACTTCTCGCCCCGCGCGCGCTTGATGACGATGAACGCCGTGTAGGTGAATACCGACGCGAGGAACACCCACAGCAGCTGATACCAGTAGAAGAACGGGAATCCCAAGATCTTCGGGGTCTGCCGCGAGTAAACGGGCACGAGCGCAAGAGCCAGCATCGGGATCAGCAGCAGCACCCCGACGACGATCTTGGTGCCGACCGGGAGGGGTCCGTGACCGGGACCGGGTGGGCGGGTAGTGGGATCGGATGTCATCGGTGACTCCTTCAACGATGGCGACGTCGACCTTCTGACGGTGGCAGGTGACGCGGATCACCCGGCGACCGAGCGAGGATAGCGCCTGAGCGCACGGTTCGGACACATTTCCGGGCCTGCCGGCTCGTTTTCGCGGCGCCGCGCCTTCTTGCCGATCCCTGGAGGACGGCATGGCAGGCTGGGCCGCGTGTCGGCATTGTCGGATCTGCTTGCCGCCCGCACCGGACTCGGCGAGGCGCAGGTCGATCACCTGCAGCGGCTCGTGGGCGAGTGGCAGCTGCTCTCGGATCTGTCCTTCGCCGACCTGCTGCTCTGGGTGCCGGTAATCCTCGTCGAGGGCGACGCCGGCAGCAGCACGGCGTTCCTGTGTGCCGCGCAATGCCGTCCGACAACCGGACCGACCGCGTACCAGTTCGACCAGGTCGGGGCATTGCAGCACGGCGGACGGTCTCGGCCGCTGCGCATCGCGCTCACCGAGGGCCGCACCTATCGCGAAGGCGAGCCGGACTGGGACGGCGACCTGCCGATTCGGCGCGAGGCCGTCCCGGTGCGCTTCGGCGCAGATGTGGTAGCGGTGCTCGGCAAGGACGCCAACCTGGCCAGCGTCCGCACACCCAGTCAACTGGAGCTGGTCTACCTGCAGTCCGCGGCCGACCTGTCAGCGATGATCGTCGACGGCACGTTCCCCAATGCGCAGGCGGGCAGCGAGGAAGGTGCCGGACCGCGGGTCGGGGACGGTCTGATGCGGCTCGAAGCCGACGCCACGATCATCTACGCGAGTCCCAACGCGCTCTCGGCGTTCAGCCGGCTGGGGGTGAACGGTCCGATCATCGGCGAGCCGGTCGACGAGCTGACCAGCACCGTCGCCGACGATCCGTTTGACGCCAGCGATCTGGGCCAGGCGGTGGTCGCGGCGATCGACGGCGGGCAACCGGCCTCGATCGAGGTCGAGGGCGGCGGCGCGATCATCCTGTTCCGGGCGCTGCCACTTCGTCCCCGTGGCGAAACGCTCGGTGCGCTGTTGCTGATGCAGGACGTCACCGAGTTGCGCCGGCGCGATCGTCAGATCATGAGCAAGGACGCGACCATCCGCGAGATCCATCACCGCGTGAAGAACAACCTGCAGACGGTGGCGGCGCTGCTGCGTCTGCAGGCCCGGCGGGTGTCGGCCCCCGAGGCGCGCGCCGCGCTCGAGGAGTCGATGCGTCGGGTTAGCTCGATCGCGCTGGTCCACGACACGCTGTCCGGCTCGATCGACGAGGAAATTGATTTCGACGCGATCGTGGACCGCCTGCTCGGCATGCTCGGTGACGTCATGGGCTCGGCGGAGCGGATCCGGCTGCTGCGCGAGGGCAGCTTCGGCGAGATATCGGTCGAGATCGCGACGCCGATGGTCCTGGTCATCACCGAGTTGGTCCAGAATGCCCTCGAGCACGCCTTCCCGGACGGTGCGTCCGGCGAGGTAACCGTGTCGGCCGCGCGGGGACGGGGCAAGCTGGTCTTGTCTGTCCTCGACGACGGTGTCGGGCTGCCGCCGGATTTCACCGACGAGGGACAGCTGGGGCTACAGATCGTGCGCACCCTCGTGTCTGCCGAGCTCAGCGGTTCGGTCGAATACGGCCCGCGCGCGGGCGAGGCCGGTGCCGCTGCCGTCGTCACCATGCCGCTGGGCCGGCGCCCGCGGGTAGGCGGATAACGATCGGGCTTTCCCCCCTAGTGCTCGATCTCGGGTGGGTAAGGCGAGCACCAGCGGGGAAACCCGTGACGAGTGGCAGCGAAACTGGGCGCGGTGGCTGTGCTGGAGGTCTGCTCAGGCCATCCGAGCCCGGGCCCGAGCATTGCGGCGCTTGAGCGCGCGACGCTCGTCCTCGGACAAGCCGCCCCATACGCCGGCGTCCTGGCCACTCTCCAGTGCCCAGGTCAGGCACTGCTGCATTACCGGACAGCGACGGCACACGGCCTTCGCCTGCTCGATCTGCATGAGCGCGGGCCCGGTGTTCCCGATCGGGAAGAACAGCTCCGGATCCTCGTCACGGCATACCGAGCGGTGACGCCAGTCCATGAATAAGTCTCCTCACTTTCGTAGCGGAGCGGCTTCGGAGCGCTCCGGCCACGCTTGTGAATGCTTTCACGAGCTCGCCGGTTAGGGCAAGCATCTGAGTCGATGCGGCGAGCCAGCTCGTGGCTGACTGCGCGCCTTCCCCTGCTTCGGCCTGCCCATTGCCGGGTCTGCGCTGACCGGCACGCTACCTACGCGACCGTGGCCAGGTCGCAATTCTGGCGCGGGCAGACCAACTGAGTTAACTGCACGCGCGATGCCAATGTACGCGGGATCGCGCGGTTGGTCGACCCCTAAATACGGCTTATCGCCCAAAAGCGGCTGCGAACCGGACATTCTCTCAGCCCTAGTTCAGACGAGCACCTCGATCGCCGCGGCGGCCGTCTGGAATGTCAGCTTCTCCCGCGGCCCGAGGTAGTCACCGTCCACCTGGACTGGCGTCGGCTCGTCGGCGATGACGACGAG
>JALZAI010000069.1 GCA_030948475.1 Actinomycetota bacterium | reverse complement strand
GGCGCGGGCCGTCGCCGGCGGTCCGGGGTGTTGGAACGTTCGATGCCCAACACCCCACTGAAGCGCTCAGGCTGCCGGCACGTCGCGGCCCAGGAACGCGACCAGCCTGACGATCGCCGGGGCGGCGTCGGCGACGTGGCGGGCCGGGCCGAAACAGCCGCCGCCGGGACGTACTGCTCGCCCATCCGCGCGGGCGAAGGCCAGCGATTCCTCGGCAGCATCCTCGGGCAGATCCGCCGGTCGCCCGAGAGCCTGGGCGAGGTCCCAGCCGTGGGCCAGCAGGTCGTACATGCGGATCTTCAGCCGCTCCGCGCCGGTGGCGGCACCGAGCGGGCCCTGATAGGAGCGATCGAGAACGCCTGGCTGCCCGAACGCGTCGAGCAACACGGCAACCGAGTCGCGATAGGCGCGGGCGAGCTGGTCGCTCGGCATCCCGTCACCCCGCTGCGGCAGCGGTTGCTCAGCGAGTACCGCGGCGAAGACGAGATTCTTGCCGACCAGATGCTCGACGAGACGGTGCACGGTCCAGTCCATGCACTGAGTCGGCGCGGACCACTGGCCGGGCCGGATCGCATCGATCAGCTCGCCCACTGCGGCGAACGAACGAGTGAGTCGGTCGAGCTGGATTTCGTTGTGTACAGCCACGAGGCCACCTCTCACAGGTGTCGCCACCGGGCAAGATGCCCTAAGGTCAGCAAACTCCAGGAGGCGCGGAAACGGTCATCGACACGGAACGTCGCACCTCCTTCCAACTCCAACGGTCGACCATGAGTCTGCCACATCAGCCGTGCGGTCGGGTCGAGATTTGTTGATCTCGATGGGGGATCCGCTCATGAGAACGCGGCAGCACCCGCAACTCGCGCCAACGCGCGAATATCGACGCGAACATCACCCGTGTATTAGGCGATAGCGAGCAGGTCTGCACCCCTTTTTGATAGGGACTCGACGGTAAGCGGTCGAGGACCTTCGCTGCAGCGGCGCTGACGACGTTGCGGCCGGTCTGAGCGACCCGTCGGTCTCGAGTTGAAAGCCGGCGGCGGCGCAAACGTTGCAGTCGAAGGGGTCGAGCAGGTGGCGCAGGTCTCCGGAGGCGTTCGACGGGTCACGAAGGGTCGACGCGAGCGGAGCGGTGAACACTGCACCGTCAGGGCCCGCCGTTCGCGCCCGCACCATCGACGCCGCGAAGTCAGGCACGGCGACGACCCGCCAGCCGGCGGCGGTCGTCGGACGCGGCTGCACGATGAAACCTTCCTTCGGCACGCGGACGACAGTCGCGTTTACTTCCCGCGCGTTGCCCTCAAGGTCGAGCAGCGCCTTGCCTTCCGCCCTCGTTTGGAGACCAGCCGGACCCGTCCGTCGAAGTCGCGGAACTTGGCCCGTGCCTCGATCTGGCCGCTGGGCATCGCCACGAAGAGGGTCTTGCCGGCGATCCCGACCGAGCAGCGGTGGACGGCCCCTGAGCCACCTCCGATCACCTAATAAAGATGAGTAAAGATGACCCAGATTATCTGGAAAAGCAAGAAGGCCCCGGACCCGGGGCCTTCAGCTCCCCCGACTGGACTCGAACCAGTAACCCTTCGATTAACAGTCGAATGCTCTGCCAATTGAGCTACGGGGGATCGTTCCCGCACGCGTCCAGCACCCGGCCGCGCAGCCGGGTCAGCTTATCCCACCCACGCCGCACGCCGCGTCAGGGTTAGGGTTAGCCAATCCACGATGCGAAGGAGATCGCCATGAAGCTGCCGTTCTTGATCGGCGGTGCCATCGGCTATGTTCTCGGCGCGAAGGCCGGACGCGAGCGATACGAAGCTATCGTGCGTACCGCCCGCCGCTTAGCTGGGAGCCAGACGGTCCAGTCGACCGCCGGCGTCCTGCAGGCGCGCGTCGACGCCATCGTCGCCCAGGCCCGCTCGCTCGTCGCAGCCAAGCTCGGCTCCGGCGCGCAAAGCTCGGAGGGTCAAGCGAGCACCAACGGCTATCACCGCTGAGCCGAGGCCCCCTGCTCCTCCCACTCCGCACGCAGGATCGCGAGGCGGGTGGTGATCGCCGAACGCACCTGTTCGGTATCGGGCGTACCGGACTCCAGCCGGGCCCACCACCGCACGCCGTCCTGACCGGGGACGTGGCGGGCGACGAAGCGGGCCGCGCCGCCGAGCACGGGGTGCACCTGTGAGCGCACCACGTTCGCCTCGATGCGCTTGCGTACGGTCGGTGGCAGATCGCGCGGCTTGCTCAGCTCGACGGCGATCGCCGGACGGTCGACGAGCAGCAGGTCGTCGACGACCTCCGCCTCTATGACGCTGAGCCGCCCGTCCTGCCAGACGGCCTTGTCCACGAACTGCCAACCGATCAACCGATGGGCGTCGGGCGAGGGCCACCACAATCCGTGCGGGGTCGCGAGCACCACCGCTCCCCCGGCCACGTCCGCCCAGGACACCACCCGCTCATCGCGCGGCAACAGCGCGACCACGTCCGCAGGCGGCACGTCGCGGCGGGCGAACAGCTTCATCAGGCCCCGCCGATGGCCCGTTCGCGCAATCCTCGGCGATAGCTCTCCAGCGCGATTAGCTCGCCGAACAGGCGCGCGTGTTCCTCGGGCTGCTCCTGCGGGTTGATCCGCTGCAGCCGCGACTTCAGCGCCGCAATCTGCCGGGACGCGACGATCTCGTGCATGCGCGCCAGGACCGCGTCGGCGTAGCGGTCCTGACCCTCCGCCCCGGACCGCAACGGCTCGACGGTGAGCGCATGGACACCCGATCGCAACGACTCGTCCAGGTGCTGCGCGACCGCAGCCGTCCAGGCCGGACCGGTCACCGCCGCCGCCGTCCCGCCCGCCGCCGCGATCGCGCCGCGCAGCTGTCGATGCGCAGGCAGCAGAAACGCCTCCTCGGCGAGCGCGTCGAACTGCGGGCCGGCGACCGCCGGCAACTGCAGGGCAACCTTCAACGCCTCGCGTTCCACGGCGGCCACGGCCTCGTCCCCCCGGTCGGGGCGCTCCGTGACCAGCGGCTCCGGACGTCCGCCGGATCGCACCATGCCGCGCACTCGCTGCACGACCCGAAGCGGATCGTCGACGCCGACCAGTCCCCCGAGCCGCCGCGCGTACTCGTCGCGCAGCCCGTGGTCCTTGAGCCGGGCGACTAGAGGAACGCCCCGGTCGAGCGCGGTCGAGCGTCCCTCGGCGGTGTCCAGATTGTAGCGGCCGACCGTCGAGCGCAGCACGAACTCGACCAGCGGGATCCGCCGCGCGACCAGGTCGAGCACCGCCTTGTCGCCTGACTTCTGGCGCAGCTCGCACGGGTCCAGGCCGGTCGCCTCGATCGCGACGAAGGTCTGCGCCATGAACTTCTGGTCGTCGCCGAATGCTCGCTCGGCCGCCTTCATCCCGGCTGCGTCACCGTCGAAAGTGAAGATCACCTCGCCGGTGAACGAGTCGGAGTCCATCAATACCCGCCGGATCACCGAGACGTGCTCGGAGCCGAACGCCGTGCCGCACGTCGCGACCGCGGTGGTGACACCGGCGAGGTGGCAGGCCATGACGTCGGTGTAACCCTCGACGATGACGGCGCGGTGTTGGCGTGCGATCTCGCGCTTCGCCGCGTCGACGCCGTAGAGCAGCTGGCTCTTCTTGTAGATCGGCGTCTCGGGGGTGTTCAGGTACTTCGCCTCGACGCGGTCGTCGTCGAACAGCCGCCTAGCCCCGAAGCCAACGACGTCCCCGCTGACGTCGCGGATCGGCCAGAGCAGTCGGCGGTGAAAGCGGTCGATCAGACCACCGCGTCCGCCCTCGCGCGACAATCCGCCCAGGGTGAGCTCGTGCGGCGTGAACTTCTTGGCCAGCAGGTGCTTGGTGACCGCGTCCCATCCGGACGGCGCGAAGCCGCAGCTAAACCGTTCGGCGGTCTGCTCGTCGAAACCACGCTCGGCTAGGAACTCGCGCGCCTTGACCGCCTCGGACCCGTGCAGCTGCTCGGCGTAGAAGCGGGCGGCCTCGGCGTGGGCCTCGATGAGCCGGCTGCGTTGGCCAGGCTGGCGCGGTGCCATCCCGGCGCCCTCGAGGTAGCGCAGCTGGATGCCGACGCGTCCGGCGAGCCGTTCGACCGCGTCGCTGAAGTCGAGATGCTCGATGTTCTGGACGAACCTGATCACGTCCCCGCCGACTCCACAGCCGAAGCAGTGGAACAGGCCCTTGGCCGGCGACACCGACAGCGACGGAGATTTCTCCTCGTGGAACGGGCAGATGCCTTTGAGGTTCCCGCCGCCGGCGTTACGCAGCTGGACGTGCTCGCCGATCACGTCGGCGATAGGCGTCTTGTCTCGGACGAGGGTGATGTCCTCGTCCCGAATCCGCCCCGCCACGCCCCGAAGTCTAAGCGGGCCGGCGCGCACTTGGCGGCCGTGAACGGAGTGCTAGCCGGGCAGGTTCAGGTCCTTCTCCTTCTCCAGCTCGATCTGGCGCTTCTCGAACTCGACGGCCTGCTGCACCTTGTCCGAATCCATCGCCAGGCTGACCGCCCAGTAGAAGATCACCAGCGAGAAAGCGATAACCGCTGCGAGGTCGACCCAGTCAGGCAACGCGTTGTGTCCGCCATATCGGCCGATCAGCCCGAGAATCGTCATGCCGATCAACCAGGGCCAGATCCAGGACGCCGCGCGCCAGTCGATGTCCGTGCGCCGCACGTCGTCGGCGCGCCGAAGCGCGATCTCGAACAGGACGCGACCGATGAAGATCGCGAACAGAATCTTCCAGTTCGCTTCGAAGCCGCTCCAGTAGATGATCAGATTGGCCGCGCAGAAGGCTACCGGGTTCAACACCTTGGGGAAGGGCGCCTTGTACGGACGGGAGCGATCCGGATCTCGCAGTTGCAGCGCGGCCAGCGAGACCGGGGCGAAGGCGTACATGACCGCGGTCGCCTCGGTGACCAAACCGACCAGCGACGCCCAACTCGGGAACGGCAAAAAGGTGATCTCCCCGATCACGAAGGCCAGCAGGATCGAGTACATCGGCACACCGCGCTTGTTCGTCTCGGTGAGCTTGTCCGTAAGCACATCGTCCTCGCCAAGGGCGTAGGAGAGCCGTGCCGAGGTGCCCAAATAGATGAGGCCGGTCCCGCCGGGCGAGATCACCGCATCGACGAGCAGGATGGTGCCAAGCCAGCCGGCACCGACGGCGAGCGCAATCGTGTAATACGGGCTGAAATCGCCCAGTCCGATTGGGTGCTTCCAGTTTTGGGCGATGTCTGAAGGCGCCAGGCCACCGATGAAGGCGACCTCCAGCAGGATGTAGACCGCCGCACCGATGAACATCGCGGAGATGATCGCGCGGGAGAGATCCTTGCGCGGGTCGCGGGCCTCGCCGCCCATCTGCACGGCCTGCTCGAAGCCCTGCAATGCGAAGACGACGCCCAGCGGCAGCGCCGCGAAGATGCCGTGTGCCCCGTAGGGTGCGAAACCGCCACCGGCGGTGAAGTTCGACGCGTGGAAGCGCAGGCTCATAATCACGATCACCGCAAGGACCGGGACGGCCGCTTTCCAGATCACCATGATGGTGTTGCTGTCGGACAGCAGCTTGGCGCCGAGCAGGTTGATGACCGTGAACAGCAGCATGCCGCCGGTGGCGACCAGCAGGCCGACCCCGGTCAGCGTCCCGTTCGTGTGCAGCATGTGCAGGTGCTTCTTCGCCCAGTCGGTACCGTCCAGGTACGAGATCGCCGCCTCGACCTCGATCGGGGCGATGGTGACCGCCTGGAGATAGGCGGCCCAGCCGGCCGTGAAGCCGGCCAGCGTGCCGAACGCGAAGTACGGGAACCGGGCGGTCCCGCCGGCCACCGGATACGCCGCGCCCAGTTCGGCGTGGACGAGCGCGAGCGTCATCAGCATGAACGCCGCCAGGATCCAGGAGATCAGCGACGCCGGTCCTGCGGCCTGGGCTGCCGTCAATGCGCCCAGCAGCCAGCCCGAGCCGATGATCGAGCCGAGCGAGATGAACATCAGGCCGAAGAACCCGATGCTGCGCTTCAACTCCTTGGAATGCCCCGAAGTCGACTTCGGGGTGGTGTCAACGGCCATACCTGGTGCCTCCGTGCGGTCGTGATCGGATACTGGGGGGACCCTCCTCCATGCCGAAAAGCGAATCCATGTTTTCCGGCCGACGCACTCTCAGCGTCCTCTCATAAACTGATTCAAGACACGATCAGATTGCGGGACCGTCCGTCCGCACCAGCCGCTCGTGCCAGGCGATCGCGGACGAGTCGGT
>JALZAI010000040.1 GCA_030948475.1 Actinomycetota bacterium | reverse complement strand
GGCAACGGGCCTGGGGCGACGCTGGTCTCCGAGCCAGCAACGGTCACCGCCTCGCGGTAACGCTCTGCCGCATGGCGCAGCCGATGTGCTGCGTCGATGTCGAGTGCATGCTGACTCGTCGCCGAATGCCGTTCCGACCCGCGGGCCAGGACTCGTTCGAGAACCTCCACGCTGGTCGGCGGGCGGATCGCCTCCGGTGTCGTCGCGTCGTGCGGACCCGGCGCACTTGTGTCGACGTACATGTGATTTCCGACACGGCCGCGGGTCATCGCGACGTAGAGATCCTCCCGGGACTCGCGCCCGCTCAACACCGCGTGGCAGGTGTCAGAAGTGCGGCCCTGCGCGAGGTGGATCGTCGTCGCGTAGCCGAGTTCGACGTGCTGCTCGACGTACGCCTTCGGCAGACGGACGAGCCGACGTGACGCGAGATGCATGGCGTGCAGCGCACCGTCGTCGGCGGTTGCGACGACCCGCCAGCGGTCCCCGTTTTTCACCCAGTCGGTTGATGTGATCGGGAGCCGGCGGTCGTTGCGGCGCGTGACGATGATGTCGCCAGCACTCGCCGACGAGCCGTCGTGCAGCCGAACCTCCACTCCAGCCGGCAGGTTGGTGAGGCGGCCGGCGCGGGCTCGGGCGTTGAGATCGCGGACTGTGTCATTCGTCGCGGCCAGCAGCACCGACTCGCGCCCGGCTGCAACGTCGGCCCGCCACGCCGCGAAGGCAGTCTCGATGATCGTGCTGCGGTCTCCGGCGTGGACGCGATCGTGGTCGAGGTAGTAACCGAGCGCGATCGGGTCCCCGGTGCGCAGGGCGAGCGAAGCATGGCCCTCGACCGGGTCGACGAACCGGACTGGTGTGTCCAATGTGGCGGCGCCCTGAGCCCGGGCGATGTCGCGTAGCACGCCACCGCTGCCGACCGCCGCGAGCTGCCGGGTGTCGCCGACGAGGCGGGCGCTCCCGCCGCGCTGGAGCACGTACGCGACGACTCGGTCCAGGTCGAAGGTCCCGGCCGTGCCGGCCTCGTCGATGACGACGAGCGTCCGGGCATCGATGTCATCCATGCCGCCGTCCAGCCGCCCGGCTTCGATCCCGTGCAGCAGCTTCGCCACGGTGTCGGTGGCAGCCCCCAATGCTGTGCGCAGCTCGGCCGCGGCGGCGGCCGACGGGGCGAGTCCGACGACGTTGCCGCCGTCCTCTCGCCAGCCACAGGCGAGCGCGCCGAGGGCGGTGGTCTTGCCGGTGCCGGCGGGCGCGAGGGCGAGCTGGAGGCGTCGGCCAGAGGTCGCGAGATCGCGTACCAGCTGTTCCTGTTGCGCGTTCAGCGACTGGCCGCCGGCGCGAGCCTCCAGGAAGGACAGCTCGACTAGCCCATCTGTGGCCCGGCGCCCATCCATGCGGTTCGCGGCGGCCAGCAACCGGCGCTCCGCGTCGAGCACCCGTGCGGAGGTGTACAGCTGCGCGCCGGCGACCGTGAACACGCTCGAGCCGTCTTTGCGCCGAAGCCCAGGCGGCTCGGAAATGTCGTCCCGCCCGGCGCCCAGAGCCATGGAGACAGCCGGCGACAGCGCGGCCTCGACAGCGGCGCCTACCTGCGCATCGAGATCGACCAGTGGGATGCCGTCGGCCCGTGCGATGCGTTCGACCTCGGCCCGCAGATGGTGGACCTGCCAGGTAGCCCGGGTCGAGGACACCGTTGCCACTGCCCGGCGTCCTGCGCGCTCGGACCAGCCCAGGCTCACCGTCGCCGCCACGGGGGTGCGAGCAGCTCCTCCAGTGACTATTGCCAGCATGTGGTCGACGCCCGAGTCGCCGCCGAGGACAGCGGCTGCTTCCTGCCGCCAGCAGGCTCGTTGCTCGTCAAGCGCTCGCGGGCCATGCTTTCCGGGACGTGTCGCGATAGTTGCCTGGTTGAACAGATCGTGAGTCTCGGCCGCGTCGGGTTGGCGGCCATGCCGGCGTGAGAAGTCGGCAGCCAGCAGGGCCTGCCGCTCGGTGACCGCGCGCCGCCGAGACGACCACACCTGCAACAACGCCGGCTCCAGGCCCACGATCTCGCGGACCGGGCGCTTCCCCCGCTCTGTCGGACGGTCGGCGAACTCGACGCCGAGGCGATCGACCAGCTGGGCCTCGAGCCGGGTGTTGTAGCGCTCGGACGCCGAGACCGCCGCCTTGTGAAGAACGCGGCCGTCCAGGGCAAGCCATCGTCCGCCCGGCGTACGGACCTTGTTCGAGATCGCCACGTGCGTGTGCAGGTCCGGATCGCCGGCGCGCGAGTCGCGGTGCACGAAGGCGACTGCGAGCAGCCCGCCGACGTCGACCTGCCGGGTACCGTTACGGCCGAGGCGGGTGAACACCGCCGTGTCCTCCAACCAGCCCACCACATCGCGGACCGCGGCGTCATGCGCCCGTTCAACCTGAGCGGCGACTTCTGGCCCGGCCAGAGCCCACAACGCCGACACGCTCTTGACCGGGGAGAACGCCAGGTCATAGCCGGCGACCGAGGACGGGCCGGGCCGCGAGGCCCTGGTCAGGAAGTCGCTCAGCTCCCGGGCGTCGGCCGGCGGCTGGCCGTGGTCGCGGACGAACCACGACCGACCCAGCTCAGTGCGCAACCGCGCACGGACGGCGGTGCTGACGGGCGCCGCGCCCGGCTGCCCGAGTGATTGATTGTGCTCGATGATGCGTTGCGCAAGCTGTCGTCGGAAGGGGGTGCTGCCGGCCCGTACCTTGAAGGGCCTGCCGAGCTCGGTGAGCGCGACAGCGGTCCCCTCGAGGACCGCCCGCTGCTCGACAGCAGCGGCATTGGGGTGCCGCCCGTGACCGAACAGGGCGACCATCTGCTCCTCAAGCACCCGCTCCCCGAGCGTCGGGCCGTCGGGGAGGTCGGCCAGACCCCGCCCGAGCCACACCCCGGGGGACTCGCCCCGCTCGCTGTAGTACTCAGCGAGACTCCCGTGACCGACCGCCGGACCGTCGTTCGCGGCCACCTGCCGGGTCAGGTACGTGTAGCCGTTCCCGGCCGTCAGTTTGTGCAGCGTCATCACGACGCACCGCTGGATCGTGAAGCGTTCATTCGATGCCTCCTAGCGCGGGGATCTCGTCACTTGGAGAAGGCGCCTTTTTTGGCGGATTGGTGACAGGCTGAACCGAGAAACTTTTGTCGAGATGCGTAAGCACTCGACCGACGATCCGCATGAGTGTTCGGATAAGCGTCACGTGACACCTCGGCAGGCAGTGTCAAATCGCGACCGAGGAGTGTCAGGTCGGCAACCCGAGTGTCAGGTGACGGCCGCCCCTGGTGAGTGACCCACCGCCCGGCGGGCACGAGAGCCGTCAGCGCGCCGGCCAAGCGCGGCCGTCTATGCCGCGCGGGGGCGAACGTGACAGCCGAGCGAGGGCGTTATGGCTGCTTATGGATGGCCGGATCCATAACAGGCCACAACGAGTCGGCACCGCTGGCGGCGCGCGCTAGAGGACGCGTGTACGGCGTTCCTTAGCCTCCGGCGTCCTCGCGCTTGATTCGCCCGCCCGCGTCCACCGCTGCGCTCCTATTCCAGGACCCTTGACATGACGATATCATTTCGATATGGCATTTGTGGTCAGGCTCAGCCCCGAGGACACCGAGGCGCTGCGAGAGCAGGCAGCTCGGGAGCACCGGTCCATGCACGAGGTGGCGGTGCTCGCGATCATGGCGCGGATAGCCGCTGATCGGCGTTCGGCCGTGCTCGACGAACTGTTCGACAGCGCGGCCGCCGAGGACGGCGAGCTGCTGGACCGCCTCGACAAATAGTTGACCCAATACCTCCAGCTCGAGGACGTGCTGCGTCAAATCAGACGAGCCGGCTTCTGGGTCGGCGATCCCGGCCTGCTCGCCGCAGCGCTGGCACGTCCGCAGGCCAGCGCATTTGGGGCCGATTCTTACCCCTCGTTATGGCAGAAAGCAGCGGCGCTGTGCCAGTCCATCGACAGCGCCCAGAGCCTGGCCGACGGGAACAAGAGACTGGCGTGGCTGGTGACCAAGGTGTTCCTCGCCATGAACGGCCAGCGACTCACGGCCAGCGCTGATGAGGGGGAAAGGTTCATGCTCGACCAAGTCGCCAGCCACGCCAGCCTCGAAGAGATCGCCGCCTGGCTACGAAGCCACTGCCACGACGCGCCGCCCCCCGACTTGCCCGAAACCGAGTCCGGACCATGAACGACGAACGTCGTCGCCGATCCCCAGTACAAAGATCAACAACTCCGCGATCACACCTCTTGCATCGCCAAACGGACGGCCGTGATGATCGCCAACGGCTTCGTTCGGATCGCGGAACCGAACGACCGTGCGGGCGCTTGTCGCCGCCGACCTCGGCCGTAGCAACCCCGCGGAAATGTCGCGGGTCATATTAGGCTCCGTGCGAAGCTCAGGGGAGAGAGATGGACGTATTCGACGTACGTGAGCGGTTGATCGACGACTATCGCAGTTTCACGACCGCATTCGTCGATATCCACGACCCCCGGATCAAGCAGTACGTCGAGGATCAGCTCGCCAAGGGCGACCAGTGGCCCGAGCCCTGGTTGTCGCTCAATCCGACCTTTGAGACCGGCGGTTCGGTCCACGACCTCGTCGCCGCCGGCCTGCTCAACGCCGAGTGTGAGCGGATCTTCCGCGTCAAGGAACACGTGGCCGACTTCGGCGCCCGCGAGATCACATTTCACAAGCACCAGCGCGACGCGATCAAGATCGCGCGAACCGGCAAGAGCTACGTCCTAACGACCGGCACCGGCTCCGGAAAATCCCTCGCGTACATCGTTCCGATCGTCGACCGCGTGCTTTCCCAGCCGAGAACGCCCGGCGTGAAGGCGATCGTCGTCTACCCGATGAACGCGCTGGCCAACAGCCAGTTCGGCGAGCTGCGCAAGTTCCT
>JALZAI010000039.1 GCA_030948475.1 Actinomycetota bacterium | reverse complement strand
ATGTCGAACTCCCTCTCATCAACGGAGCCAAGCTGCTGCTTGTTCCAAAGGTCGCCGTTCGCCGCCGCATGACGTACGACGTTAGCCGGTACTGGAACGACTACATTGCGCCCTTCCTCATGCAGGCTGAGATCGACGCTCGAACCGGTCTTGTACGCGTGCTTCGCGACGGCCGGCTCCGCGTCGACAAAAAGGATCTGAAGAGGAAATACGGATATAACAAAGCGGCGATCGCCAAGTTCACCGTAGAGCATCCGGAGGTTCTCGACCGCTACCGTCGAGCGTCGCGCGAACAGCCCGAGCCTCCCCTTTCCCACGAAGACCTGGCCCCGGAAGGCGAGCCAGCCGACGAGAACCTTCAACACCTACTGGATGCGGTAACGGCGACTCCGACGGGTGGTGACGACGCCCATGCCTACCACACCGCGGCGATGCTCTTGCTGAACGCACTCTTTTATCCCGATCTTGGTTCGCCACAGCGCGAGCAGGAGATCCACGAAGGACGCAAGCGAATCGACATCGTCTACGTGAACATGGCCGACAGAGGTTTCTTCAAGTGGCTGCTCGACAACTACACCGCACCGCATATTCTGGTCGAGTGCAAGAACTACACCGAAGACCCCAAGAATCCGGAGTTGGACCAGCTGCAGGGACGATTCTCTCGCAGCCGGGGTCGGTGCGGCATCCTCGTGTGCCGCAAGATCGCCGATAAGGAAACCTTCTACAAGCGGTGTCGCGATACGGCCATGGACGACCGAGGCTACATCATCGGTCTCGACGACGATGATCTCCGCATGCTGATCAGCTTGCGCAAGGAAGGTCGGTGGTCGGAGCAGAGTGCTTTTCTCAAGTTGATCTTCGACCGACTGGTGATGTGACCACCCTGTGGGGTAAGCCGTCTTCGACGGGCCGGAGCTTCATGGCCGTCGGCAGTGGTGAGACGCATGACGGCAGGGGCCGAGCGGGCGGCACCTGACGAGGTTGTGGCGGCGAACCCGCGGCTGCCAACGCCTATCCGTAGGTGCCGGTTGAGTCAGGAGGCTTGCATACGCCACGCCGGCCGTCGTTCAATTCAACCCGTATTCGGCGAGACCCGAAGCGAAATTTGGGAGCAGGGGGTCGCCAGTTCGATCCTGGCCGCCCCGACCACGTCACTCTGACCGCGGTGGACGAGGCGTCGTCCAGCTACAGGCCGCTTACTCCCTTGGGTGTGCCAAGCCCGGTCGGCCCGTCGTAGCCTCGGACACCGTCGCACAGATAGTCGCCACCGCAGTAGCCGTTGCTGCCGCCCACCACGTCGAACAGGCCGCGCCGATTTTGGTACGGGAACGATGGTGCGATCGTCTTGCCGTTGCCGGCCAGCCCGATCACCCCCGCGATCAACGGCGACGAGACGCTGGTCCCGCCGACGACGATGAACCCCGGCTGGAGTCCGAAGAAGCCGGGAGGAATGCTGGTGTCATACACGGCCGCGTTGTCGGCCACCGCCGACACGTCGGCGACTGTGCGCATGAAGCAGTGGTTGTCCTTCTGCCACGAGGGCTTGTTGACATAGGCCGAGCAGCCGCTGGCCGCAAAGGGCGCCACGGTCTCGGACCAGCCGCGCTTCGACGTGCTCGTTCCCAGCTCCGTCCCGCCCACGGCGATCACTGTCGACAGCACCGCCGGAAAGTTCGCCGGACCGAAGCCGAAGTCGCCGGTGGACACCACGATCGTTGTCCCCGCATGCGTGTAGTCCTTGGCGAACTGATCCATCCCGTTGAACTCCTGGAGCCCGTAGCTGTTGGAGATGGCGGAGACATTCAGCTTCGCTGCGCTGTCCTCCGCCGCCGCCAGGTCCTTGATCGACGGTGTGTTGCCCTCCACCAGCACGATGTGACAGAGAGGGCAGGCGGCGGACACCATGTCGAGGTCGAGAGAGATCTCCACGCTCCAGCCTGGATCGAAACTCGGGTAGTGACTGCTCAGACCGCGCTGGTTGAGCTTGCGGAAGCATCCGCTTGCGGTCGTGCACGGCGGCAAGCCGTACGTGTTCCTGTAGACGGCGAGGTCAGCGGCCGCGGTGGGATCGTCAAAGGCATCGACCACCGCGATGGTCTGGCCGGAACCGAGGCTCACCGGCAGCTTGTACGCCGATTCGATGTCGGGCGCGCCGTACCCGGGCGGCGGTCCACCCCCGTCGCGCGACGCCGTGCGCCCCGGAGTGACGAGCGCAAAACACCGCATCTCGTCAGCGGATGCATTGCAGACGGCCTGGACCTGTGATTGAGAGCCCGACGATGCGGTTGCCTTGACGGTGGTGGCGATCGAAGGTGTCGAGCCGAGCACCACCAACACAAGCAGCGCGCGCAGGACGTTGGATCGAGCTTTCATCCGGAGATCGCGTACGCATTGATGATGGTCTGATCAATCGCGCCGCCGTTCGCATCGCTGACATGGATGCGCAGCGACGCCGTGCTCGCACCCGACGGGTTGCGATAGCTGACGGTGAAGCCGCCCGTGCCGTCCGGGTGTACGTGCGCGGGCTGCCAGGTGCTTCCGCGGTCGAACGACACCGAGACGCTCGCCCTGGTGATCGGGATCGCGACATCCAGGACGTGCACGATGCCGAGCTGGAAGCTGACCGGGCCCACCGGTATCTGGTTGAGCAGGTTCACCGGCAGCTCGTAATCGGGGAACATCAGCGTCACCACGCTGCAGCCGAAGCTGAGCCCGCTGAAACAGGTCCATCCGGCGGGCGGGGGCGTCGAAAGCGACTGCGGGGCCGAGAACTTCCACGTGGTCGTTGAACTGGTGGACAGGGTCCACCAGGGCGCCGACATCGTGACGGCGTAGCTCAACAGATAGTGCGCCCCGCCCGGTGGGACCGACACGGCGCCGATGGGATCCTGGCCGGTGACGATGGTCACGCCGTTGCGCTGCAGGCTGGCACTGTCCGTTTCGATGAAACCCTGTGCGCCGAAGTTGGGAATGCCGACATGGCCCGGCGGATTGTCGCCAAACGGATAGAGCGAGAACTCCAGCATGCCCGCCTCGAGGCACACGGGGCAGAGTTGGAAGGGGGCGGCGGCGCCGGTGTTGACCTGCAGTCCCGGGCCGGTGGGTGAGCGTCCCCAGGCGGCGCTCGCGCTCTGCCCGGGCTGAAACGACCGGCTCGAGTCCATGAACAGGCCGGCGAAGTCGTTGAGGTCCTCGATGACGATCTGATCCCATGTCAGCCCCGAAAGCGCGTTGACGTACTCGGTGCGCCCCATGGGCGCCGAAAACGGCTCAATGAATCCGCCCGAGAACACCTGCCAGGGGAAGAACGCGGAGCGGCTCTCCCCGCTCGTAAGGCCGCTGATGTCGCTGTAGTAGCGCGTGGTCACCGACGCCAGCTGCGCCGCCGAGACCGTGTGCTGTTGCGCCGCCGGGATGCTTCCCTGCGATCCGAAGTTCAGGTCGTAGCTGTAGGGCCCCGGCACCGTCGGCGGGGAATCGAGGTGGAAGAAATCCACCCAGCCCTGCGTCCCGAATCTCGGCGCCGGAGCGGCGCGCACGTACACACTGAAGGGCTGGCCGGGGGCGAACATCCACGAGAACCCGTCGGCGACGACGTCGTTGCCGGTGGCGTCAGTTCTCTGCCAGAGAACCGTGCCGCTGCCGGAGGGGGTCGGAAGCGGTGTCGTCACCGACACGGGCGACGTCGCTGTGCGCGCATCGAGCGTGACGGAGCCAGTCCCGTTGACGGTGATATCCGAGACCACATTGCGCAACGATCCTCCGCCGCTTTTCGTGAAGCTGAGGAACTGACCGAGCAGGCTGTAGTGACCACTGGGGACGCTCAGCTTGATCACGCCCTGGTTCCAGATGGCGAAGTTCACGAGTTTCTGGGCGTTGTCGGTGTTGAGGATGGTCAGGAGGTCGCCGGAGTCCAGGCGTCCGGACGAGTCGATGCCGTTGATCGTCAGCGTGTACTGGACGAATTGCGGACTCGGCGGTGGAGGAGAGGTGGCGGCGCCATCGAGCAGGATCCTGTCGATGCCCGCGAGCGGTCCGGCCCAACCCGTGCCGCGCGAGGATCGCGGTTGCTGCGCCAGCGCCGAGCGCAGCGCAACACCCGAGGCCGCTGTGATGATGCCGCTCGTCATGCCGTGGGAGGCGGTGTGCTGATGGTTCAGCCACGACATTGATGGTGCAGCCGCACCGTGCCATGCGACCAGGACCGCCACCTCACCGGGCGTCGACCCCGCGGTCGCTGTGGCGCTGTCGAAGAGCGCGGCGTCCAGCTGGGAGCCGATGAACGGCAGAGCAGCGGCGTCGACCACGTATCGCGACGATCCAATCCCATAGGTGAACACGGGGGAGCTGGAGGCGCCGCCGGAGAGGATGGTGAACCCGTATCGTCCCGCCGCGTCCTGCGTTTGCAGGACTCGCTCGCCCGTGATGAGGGTGACTTCGGACGCGCTTGTGGGGCGAGGTGGCGTGGCCGCGCCGGTGGCACGGGCGGGCAGAGGCCCGAACGTAATCGTGAGCAGCGTGGCTCCAATGACAGGAAGCGCCAGCCACATCCGGGACCGGAAGGAAACCATGTCTCCCCTCACTGAGCAAAGCCCGCCGTCGCCGTACGACTGGCAGGGCTCCGTGACGATAGCACCTTCAGAGTCGATGCTCCGGCGGCTGGACGGTGGGATTCCACGTACGCCCTCGGAGCGCAGGCAGGAGGTTGTTGACACACCCCGCGCGACCGCCGCACCATACGGCGCCGTTGCTCCAAAGGGGGCGAGCCGACCGGCGGCTTGGCCGGAGGGGTCGTGAGATGGCGGGATCGCTGATCGGCCGGCGTCAGATGCTGGCGGGCGCGGGCGCTGCAGGCGCCGTGGCAATGCTCGGTGGACTTGGCTCGGCGGTGGTGGCCAACGCGGACGAGCAATCAGGATTGGTCGGCACCTGGTGGCTGTCGATCTACTCGAACGTCCAGCGTCATCGCTTCAACGGGGTACAGGCCTTCATCGGTGGCGGCATCGTGGTCGGCGCGGACTCGGGGAGCACGACCTCATACATCGGTACCTGGTCGGCGACCGGTTCCAGCGCCTTTAAGGCGAGCTTCTTCCAGTTCTCATTCCACGCGAGCGGCAACGCGCAGGGCTACGTGCGCATCGACATCCGCGGCACTTGGAGCGGCGACACGCTCAGCGGTACCTTCCGTGTCTTCGCCTTCGACAATGGCGGTGTCGCCCACGGTGACGTCGACCACGGCAGCTTCACGGGCACGCGGACCGAGCCGACCTGAACTGACGGATAGCGCGGCTGCGCCTCCGCCGCCGCCCAGCGCCGGCCCGGGTTGACATGTGACTATCGGGTCACATAAGATCGCAGCCGTGACCGACGATGACCGCGTGTTCAAGGCACTCGCCGACCCCACGCGTCGCTTCCTGCTCGACCGGCTCTACGAGCGTGACGGCCGCACGCTGACCGAGCTCGAGTCCGAGCTGGAGATGACGCGCTTCGGCGTGATGAAGCACCTGCGCGTCCTTGAAGAGGCGGGCCTCGTGGTTGCACGCAGAGCGGGTCGAGAGAAGCTGCACTTCTTGAACCCCGTGCCGATCCGGTTGATCCACGACCGGTGGATCGACAAGTACACCGAGCGCCAGGTATCGGCGCTCGCCGACCTCAAACGAGAATTGGAGCAGGACCGATGACACAGACACGGACGCAGACCACGCAGGTGTACCGGGTGTGGATCAAGGCCACACCGGAAGCCGTCTGGGATGCAATCACCTCCCCCGAGTGGACCGACCGCTACGGCTACGGCGGCCTGCCTGAGTACGGCGACCTCACGCCGGGCAACCGGTACCGCATCAACCCCGGCAAGGGCATGCAGGCGGCCGGCATCGAAGGCCCGATCATCGACGGGGAGCTCCTCGAGGTAGATCCCCCCCGGCGATTCGTCCAGACCTGGCGGATGTTGATGGATCCCGGGCTCGAGGCCGAGGGCTTCACCAGGCTGGCCTACGACATCCAGGCATCGGACGGCGGCGTCACCCGGCTCACCGTGACACATGACCTCGCCGACGCTCCGGCTCTGGCGTCCATGGTGGCCGGCGAGAGTGAGAGCGCTGGTGCCGGTGGCGGCTGGGCATGGATCCTCAGCGACCTGAAGTCCCTGCTCGAGACGGGTTCGCCACTCGTCCCCGCCGCCTGACCGGCCGCCCATCGCGTCCGGTTCGCGCGAGTGGCGACTTATCGCGCGAGTGGCGACCTATATCGCGCCACTCGGCACGGAAGTCGCCACTCGCGCAGACGCGGTCAGGCGTCGGCGGGAGCCTGGACCTGCGCGGACTCGTCGTCGACGAGCACCAGGCTGATCTTGCCGCGCTGGTCCACGTCGGCGATCTCGACCTGGAGCTTGTCGCCGACGTTCACGACGTCCTCGACCTTGCCAATGCGCTTGCCGCGACCCAGCTTGCTGATGTGGACCAGCCCGTCCTTGCCGGGCAGCAGCGAGACGAACGCCCCGAACGCGGCGGTTTTCACCACCGTGCCGAGGAAACGCTCGCCCACCTTGGGCATCTGCGGGTTGGCGATCGCGTTGACCTGGTCGACCGCCGCCTGCGCAGACGGGCCGTCGGCGGCACCGACGTAGATCGTGCCGTCGTCCTCGATCGTGATCTGCGCACCGGTCTCGTCCTGAATCGAGTTGATCATCGCGCCCTTGGGACCGATGACCGCGCCGATCTTGTCCACCGGGATCTTGAGGACCGTGACGCGCGGGGCGTACGGGCTCATCTCATCCGGGCCGTCGATGGCCTCGGCCATCACGTCGAGAATGTGCAGGCGTGCGTCGCGGGCCTGCTTGAGCGCGGCGCCGAGCACCTCGGACGGGATGCCGTCGAGCTTGGTGTCCAGCTGCAGGGCGGTGACGAACTCCTTGGTGCCGGCAACCTTGAAGTCCATGTCGCCGAATGCGTCCTCGGCGCCGAGGATGTCGGTGAGCGCGACGTACTCGGTCTCGCCGTCGACGGTGTCGGATACCAACCCCATTGCAATGCCCGCGACCGGCGCCTTCAGCGGCACGCCCGCGTTGAGCAGGGCGAGGGTGGACGCGCAGACCGAGCCCATCGAGGTCGAGCCGTTGGAGCTCAGCGCCTCGGAGACCTGGCGGATTGCGTACGGGAACTCCGCGCGGTTCGGCAGCACCGGGACCAAGGCCCGCTCGGCGAGCGCGCCGTGTCCGACCTCGCGCCGCTTGGGCGAGCCGACCCGGCCGGTCTCGCCGGTCGAGTACGGCGGAAAGTTGTAGTTGTGCATGTAGCGCTTGGTGCGATTCGGGCTGAGCGTGTCGAGCTTCTGCTCCAGCCCGAGCATGTTCAGCGTGGTGACGCCGAGGATCTGGGTCTCGCCGCGCTGGAACAGCGCCGAGCCATGCACCCGCGGGACGACCTCGACCTCGGCCGAGAGGGTGCGGATGTCGACCAGTCCGCGCCCGTCGATGCGGATCTTGTCGCGCAGGATGCGCTGGCGCACCAGCTTCTTGGTGAGCGAGCGATAAGCCGGGCTGATCTCGTTCTCGCGTCCGTTGAATTGACTGCCGACGTGCTGCTTGGCCTGGTCCTTGAGCCGGTCCAGCTCGGCCTCGCGCTCCTGCTTGTCGGCGATTGCGAGCGCCCGCTCGAGCGGCTCGGAGACCGCGTCACTGACCGCGGCCAGCACGTCGTCCCGATAGTCGAGGAAGACCGGGAACTCGGCGGCCGGCTTTGCGGCCGACTTGGCCAGGTCGGCCTGTGCGCGGCACAGCTCGGCGATGAACGGCTTGGCCGCCTCGAGCCCCTCCGCGACGACTTCCTCGGTCGGCCGGGTCGCGCCGCCGGCGATGAGCTCGATGGTGTTCTCGGTGGCCTCGGCCTCGACCATCATGATCGCGACGTCGCCTGACTCGAGGACGCGGCCCGCGACGACCATGTCGAAGGTGGCCCGCTCGAGTTCGCCATGGGTCGGGAAGCCGACCCACTGGCCCTCGACGAGCGCGACCCGGGTGCCGCCGACCGGGCCGTTGAACGGGAGGCCGGAGATTTGGGTGGACGCGGACGCGGCGTTGATGGCGAGCACGTCGTAAGCGTGGTCGGGGTTGAGCGCCATTACCGTGATCACGACCTGGACCTCGTTGCGCAGGCCCTTGATAAAGGTCGGGCGCAGCGGGCGGT
>JALZAI010000016.1 GCA_030948475.1 Actinomycetota bacterium | reverse complement strand
GACTGGGCCGGGTCGTCGACCGGCATGGCACCGGCCAGCTCGGGGTGCCCTATCTCGTCTTCGTCGCACCGGCCTTCCTGACGGCCGCAGCGCTGCAGATCGCGGCGGGCGACGGCAGCTTCCCGGTGATGGCCGGGTTCAAGTGGCAGCGCTTCTTCTTCGGCATGGCCGCCACGCCGCTCACATCCGTCCAGATCTGTGTCGGGCACATGTTGTGGGTGACGCTGCGCGCATTCGTCAACTCCGCGCTGTACCTGGCCGTCCTCGCGGCGTTCGGTGGCGCGCGAACGTGGACGGTGCTGCTCGCCGTCCCCGCCGCGACATTGACCGGCATCGCGTTCGCCGCGCCCGTGATGGCCGTTGCTGCCTCGGTCAATTCGGAGAGCGGCATCTTCAACGTGCTGTTCCGGTTCGTCGTCACGCCGATGTTCCTTTTCTCGGGGACGTTCTACCCGATCAGCACGCTGCCCGAGTGGGGACGCTGGCTGGCCTATGTCTCGCCGCTGTGGCACGGCACCGAGTTGGCGCGGGACTCGGCGATCGGCGGATTGTCCGGGCCGGCCGTCCTGGGCCACGTTGCCTACCTGCTGCTGTGGCTGGTGGTCGGCGCCGTGCTGGCCATGTGGCGCTTCAGCGTGCGGCTCACCAAATGAGTATTTCCGTCGCGACGCGCAACCTGAGGATCCTTCCGGTGGGGATGCGGGTGGGCCGGGCGCATGTGGTGCTCGAACGATCGTTTCGCGTGTACCGGCACGGCTGGCTGGCGATCATCTCCGGGTTCTTCGAGCCGCTGTTCTATCTGTTCGCGCTCGGTACCGGGCTCAAGGGATTCGTCGGCACGGTCTCCGGACCGGGCGGGCACCCGATCAGCTACACCGCGTTCATCGCCCCGGCCTTGCTCGCGTCCTCCGCTATGAACGGCGCGATCTACGACGCGACCACGAACGTGTTCTTCAAGCTCAAGTTCGCCAAGCTCTACGACTGCATGCTGGCGACCGCGATGGGTCCGCTGGACGTGGCGATCGGCGAGATCGGCTGGGCGCTGTTTCGCGGCGGGCTTTACTCGGCCGGATTCCTGAGCGTCATGGCGGCGCTGGGCCTGATCGACTCGTGGTGGGCGGTGCTCCTGCTGCCGGCGGCGCTGCTGATCGCGTTCGGATTCGCGGCCCTCGGAATGGCAGTGACGTCCTATCTGCGCGGCATCCAGGATCTCGACCTGATCCAGACCGCGACCCTGCCGCTGTTCCTGTTCAGCGGGACCTTCTACGGGCTCGACGTTTACCCGAGGTGGCTGCAGCTCGTCGTGCAATGCCTGCCGCTACAGCACGGCATCGCATTGCTGCGCGGATTGAACTCCGGCGTGCTGGATCTCGGCATGCTCGGGCACGCGTCCTACTTCGTGGTGATGGCCGCGTTCGGGCTGGTCGTCACCGCCCGCCGGCTGGACAAGCTGCTGCTGCGCTGAGCTACCAGATTGTGATGGGACGCGAGTGCCGATGGCGGCGAAGCGCCCGATCCTTGGTGACCAACTGCCAGCCGCGTTCGATAGCTGTCGCGTAGATGAGCCGGTCGGCAGGGTCCCCTGGGAACAGGTCTGGTAACCCCGCCGCGATCGCCGCGATCGTCAGCGTGACCGGGACGGTGCGGACCTGAGCGTCGAGCCGGGCAAGCCAGGTCGACAGCGGCACGGTGATCGTGATGCGGCCATGCACCACCAGCCAGGCGAGTTCGTACCACGTCATTGCAGAGACGGCGGGCTCCGCCGACTTGAGCGCCTCGGTCGCGTTGGCGCTCAGGCGAGCGGGCTCGGCGGACCACCAGTGCAACGTGTGGGTGTCGAGCAAAACGACCGTCAATCGAAGTCCCACTCCTCGCCGGTGGAGAACAGCTCCTCGTCAGTCGCCACGCTGGTTGCGATGCCGGCGAACATCCCCTTGAGCGCGGACGGTCCGCGTGCCGGCACCAGGCGGGCCACCAGCCTGCCGTGCTTGGTGATCTCGACCTCTTCGCCGTGGTCCACCTCGTCGAGGACGGCCAGGATCTTGGCCTTCAGTTCCGTCGCGGTCATCCGCCTGGGCATATGACCACTATACCGGTCAGCTAGGCGCGGACTCGCGGCTGCGGCGCCAGCGGATTCCGGACTCGATGAACCCGTCGATGTCCCCGTCCAGCACCGCCTGCGGGTTGCCGACCTCGTACTCGGTGCGCAAATCCTTGACCATCTGGTACGGGTGCAGGACGTAGCTGCGCATCTGGTTGCCCCAGCTGTTGCCGCTGTCCTTGAGCGCGTCCATCGCCGCCTGCCGGTCCTGCCGGCGCCGCTCGAGCAGCTTGGCCTGCAGTACCGCCATGGCCGACGCGCGGTTCTGAATCTGACTGCGCTCGTTCTGGCAGCTGACCACGATGCCGGTGGGCAGATGAGTGATCCGCACCGCCGAGTCGGTCGTGTTCACTCCCTGCCCGCCCGGACCGGACGAGCGGTACACGTCGACACGGATGTCATCATCGGGGATCTCGACGTGGTCGGACGACTCGACGACCGGCAGCACCTCGACGCCGGCGAACGACGTCTGCCGGCGACCCTGGTTGTCGAACGGGCTGATCCGGACAAGTCGGTGCGTGCCCTGTTCGACGCTCAATGTGCCATAGGCGTAGGGCACCTTGACCTGGAAGGTGGCCGACTTGATGCCGGCTTCCTCGGCGTAGGACGTGTCCATTACGTCGACGGCGTAGTTGTGTCGCTCGGCCCAGCGCGTGTACATTCGCAGCAGCATCTCGGCGAAGTCGGCCGCGTCGACACCGCCCGCCTCGGAGCGGATCGTCACCAGCGCCTCGCGCTGGTCGTACTCGCCTGAGAGCAGGGTGCGGACCTCGAGCTCGTCGATGGCCTTGCGCAGTCCGACGAGCTCTGCCTCGGCTTCGGCGCGGGAGTCGGCGTCGTCCATTTCCTCGGCCAGGTCCCACAGCGTCTGCGCGTCATCGAGCTTCTGACGCAGGTCCTCCAGTCGCCGGATTTCACCCTGCACGTGAGACAGCCGCGAGTTGACCTGCTGCGCGTTCCCGGTGTCGCTCCAGAGGTCGGGCGCCGCCGCCTGTTGCTGCAGACCGGAAAGTTCGGCATGCAGTTTGCCGAGGTCCACGACCGCCTCGATGCTGGCGAGGGTCGCGGACAGTTCCTTCAGCTCGGCCGCTACGTCCACGTCCGTCGAGGGTACGCGTGCGTCAGCCGTCGAGTTGCGTGCGCAGCGCCTTGGACGCGACCTGGCGGTAGGCGTCGCGGACGATCTCGGCGACCTCGGCCCAGTCCGGCTCGTTGTCGATGCGCACGCCGACCCAGCCGCGGTGCCCGACGTAGGGCGGGCGGAAGTAGTGCTCCGGATCCTCGGCGATCAGCTCCTCCTGCGCGTCCGGCGCGGCGGCGCACCAGCAGGCCAGCTGCGCTCTCCCGTGGTGGTGATCGTCGACCGCGACGAACTGCCTGCTCGACTTGCGGCTGCCCGCAAAGAAGGACGGTTCCCCGTGGCTCACGCGCTCGCAGGCCTCGGGCAGGGCGAGCGCGATACGACGCAACTGCTCGACCGGATCGTCCACAACTGGACTCTATTCACGCTCGCGTTTGCCGGGCCACGCGCAGTGACTTCCGACCCGGCATGGGTAGGACTGGGGCATGGCACTGATAACCAGTTCGGGATTCGCACACGTCCGACTCACCGTCACCGACATCGTTCGATCGAAGGCCTTCTACAGTGAGGTTTTCGGCTGGCCGATCGCGATCGACGCCTCGGACCGGGTCGACGAACCCGGTATCCGCGAGTCCCAGCAGGACTTCTACGGCGGCGCGGTCTTCCAGACACCGTCCGGCACGCTGTTCGGCCTGCGCCCAGCCGGCGGACAGCCATTCGACTCCGAGCACACCGGGCTCGACCACATCAGCTTCGTCGTCGACTCCCGCGACGAATTGGTGGCCGCCCAGGACAAGCTCGAGCAGGCCGGCGTCCCACACGGCGAGGTCACCGACCTCACCGACGCGGGCCTCGCGATCCTGTCCTTCAGCGACCCGGACGGCATCCACCTGGAACTCACCGCCGCGCTCTGAGCCGATCAGGTCGGCCCGGCGTGCACGCTGGTGTGGATCTCGCGGACCAGCTGGTGCACGAGCTTGGTCAGTTCGGTGTTGGCGTGCAGTTCCTGCTCGTTGGTGGTGAAGTCGTGGTCGGCCTTGGCCTGCTGGTAGGTGGCCTGCCGATTCTGCCCGATCATCACGAACGTGGACAGGAAGATCGCCTCGAGCGAAACGATCAACGTCAGCGTCGGCCACGGACTCTTCTCGAAGGCGAGCATCCACACCGCGAACACCACCGCGTGAATGTAGACGAACACCATCGATCCGGCGAAGGCCGTGATGGCATCGGCGGCGCGGAGCTGGACGCTCTCCGAGCGGCGCCGGGCGACCGCGAGCAGCGCGGGGTGGAGCATCTTGTGGGTGTCGTGCGTGACGGCGGTCATCTGCGGAGTCCTCCGAGTTGGCAGTTGGTCTAGCTCTGCGGTTTGTACGCGATCCAGCTGAGCCGCTCACCGGCCCGAAGTTCGATGTCGCTGAAGCCGAGAGTCTCCAGACGCGTATAGAACGTGCCAGGTTCGATCGGGTTGTATACGTCGTCGTCGTGGAAGTGATGGAGCTGGTCGCTCGGCAGGCTGTCCGATCCGACGAAGACGCCGCCGGGACGCAGGACGCGCAGCACCTCGGCGAACAGCATGTTCTGGAGGGGCTTCGTCGGCACGTGATGCAACATCGTGAACGAGCCGGCGGAGTCGAAGCTGTTGTCGGCGAAGGTCATCGCGGTCGCGTCGCCGTGGACGATCTGGACGTTCGTGCCGGCGAACCGCTCGCGGAGTTTGCCGGCGGCGACCGGTTCGTACTCCAGCGCGACGAGCCGGTCGACCTTGTGACGCAGCCAGTCCGTTGCCGCGCCCGGGCCTGGCCCCACCTCGAGCATCCGCGCGCCGAAGCCGATCCGTTCGGTCAGTGCGGGCAGTATGTCGCTCTGCAGAAACTGCGCCCACTCCGGACTCGAGCAGAGCCGGTCGTGGTTCTCGTTCACCCGCTCACCCTACGAGGCGCGAAGCAGAAACCGATCAGGACACCAGTGCGCGGGCCGACGCAGTCGCTGTGTGGCGGACCCCGTCGCCCTTGCCGAACATGGCGCCGAACGCGATGTGCGAGGTCTGAGTGCAGGTCAGCATCAGGGTCTCGGCGTCCACGGACAAAGTCGCACTGATCGACACACCCGCGCGGTACGGATCGCGCGCGAGGTAGTCCACGGCGGCGCGCTCGACGTCGGCGAAGCGGAGCGCCCCGGTGACTCCGATACCGCTGCCGCCCCGGGTCAGGTCGGCGGCGGTGGACGCTGCCGCGGCTGCCGCGCCGTCGCAGACGTCCTGCAGTCCGCGCTGCTGCACGAACGCGTCCCCCGCAGCGACGCCACCCGCGATCATCATCAGCGCGATGAGGAAGAAGCCGAGGACGAGCGGCATGATGGAGCCGCGATCGTCGCTACTCACGACACGGTCCGGTAGTCGTCGACGTGCACGACGTACTCGCCGACAGTCGTGATGCCCTTGCCGGCGAGGACGCGTGGCACGGCCGGGATGCTGACGTGCCGAGTGACGCAGACCGTGAACTGCGCGCCGGCCACCAGTGTCGGCGTAATCTGTCCGGCGTCACACGACGAACCGGCGGGAACGTAGGCCAGCGCCGCGTCGTCGGGCAGTCCCTGGTCGTGCAGCGCAATGTGCACCGCGGCCTCGGCACGTCCCAATGCCTGGTCGGCGTGGTCGCTGGTGGCGAACGCCCGTCCGGCTTCCCGGGCCGCCTCCGACACCGCGAACTCACTGCGCTGCACCGTGGCGACAGCGACGATCAGGTAGACCAGCGGCAACATAACGACGACGGCCACGAACACGAATTCGACGATCGCGCTCCCGCAGTCGTCGCGGATGAGCCCGCGCAATCGCGCGATCACGGCGTCGACTCCCGCAGCGCGGAAGTCGTGATGTCGATCCGCAACGGAAGCTCGATCGGCGCCAGCAGGGCACGCACATGCCCGGTGCAGTGCACCGTGGCGATCGGCAGTCCGGTGCCGGGATCGATCGCCGATGCGCTCGTGCAGCGGATGCCGGACGCCCCGGCAGAGCCGAGTCCCTGTGCGATCAGGATTCGCGCGCGTTGCCCGCCGGCGTCGGTGGACACCCCCGCGGCCGCGGCGTAGCGGGCCGCGTCGGCTGCCGAGGCGGACACGATGTTGCGGGCGTAGAAGAACACCGCAACCTGCAGCACAGCGAAGAGCAGGAACACCAGCAACACCGAGATGAGCACGAACTCCACTGCGGCCGCGCCGTCCTCGCGCCCACCGAGCCGGCGTCGCACGGGTCTACTTGCTGCTGGTGACCGAGTTGATCGCGCTGCCGATCGCGTTCTTGATCTGCGGCTCGAAGACTCCGATGATCGCCACAACCAGGATCGCGGACATCACGGTCACCATCACCCAGCCGGGGACGTCGCCCCGCTCGCCGTCATCGTCGCTCAGCCGTGCAACCGCGCGCGTCCACCAAGCCAGGACGAACTCGAATCCGATCATCTCTGTTCTCCTTATTGAGACAGCGTTCAGTTCAGTGGGTCAGGGACGTCAGCGTCAGCAGGCCCGGGTATAGGGCGAACAGCACGGTCACCGGCAAGATCATGAAGACCACCGGCAGCATCATCGAAATCTCCTTGCGGCCGCCCGCCTCGAGCAATGCCCGCTTGCCGATCTCGCGGACGTCGATCGCCTGCGCGCGAAGGACGTCGGCCAAGGGTGTGCCGCGCTCGATGGCCACGACGATGCCCTGCAGGAAACGGGTGAACGACTCGAGGGTCGTGCGTTCGCCGACCGCGGTGAGCGCGACCGTGAGCGGCACCCCGCTGCGGGCGCGGGACAGCGCATCGCCGAGATCGCGGGCCAGTTCGCCGCCGGTCAGCCGGCACACCCGGTGCAGCGCGTCCGGGGGCGCCTCCCCCGCGACGGCCGCCAAGGCCAGCAGATCGGCGAGTACCGGGAACTCGGCGAGCATCGTCGCCTCGCGCCGCTCGAGTTGGCGGGTCAGCCACCAGTCGCGGCCGAGCGTGCCGAGGACGAGTCCGGCGAGCGCGGCCGCGGCTACCACGACGGCATCGACGCCGCCGCGCGCCAGACCGCCGAGCCCGACGAGCAACCCGGCACCGAGCAGGCCACTCGCGCCCCACACCACCTGCTCGATGCGGAACTCCTCGATGGTCAGTGAACTGCCCAGGCCGCCCAGGCGCCGCCGGACCGACGCCGAGCCGCCGACAAGCCGGTCCAGCGCCCTGACCGCTTCGTCGAGAACAGGGCCGAACAATCGGCGGGCGATGACGAAGGGCATCGCCTCAGCCGTCGGCTGGGCAAGCAACCGGGACGGTCGCGGGGTGTCCCCGAGGTAGGGAGCAACTCGCTCGGCCAGCCGCACCGGACGCAGCGGTGGCGCGGCCCGCACCGCGATCAGGATTCCGGCCGCCGTCAGTGCCCCCAGCAACGCTCCGATCAGCCACTGGCTCATCTGAGCACTCGCTGGTCTTCAGGCAGCCGGCCGATCTTCAGCATGATCCGGTAGGCGAGCACGCACACCGCCGCACCGATGCCCAGTAACAGCGAGCCGCTTGCCGAGTCGTAGGCGCGCAGCGTCTCTGACTGGGTTCCCAACAGCAGCAGGACGAGCCAGGGGGCGGCGACGGCCAGCCGCGCGGCGTTTACCACCCGGCAATAAGTGACGCGCTCTACGGATCGTCGTCGGTCGCGGCGCTGCGCGCGTCGGCGACAGATCCGAACGGGCCTTAGCCGCGGAGGGCACCGCGCCCCGTCCGTCGGCGAGCCTGGCGAAATAGGCCGCCGCACGACGCAGGATCTCCACCTCCTGCTCCAGCACCCGGACTCGCTTACGGGCCTCGCGAAGCTCGGCCGACTCCGACGCGGTCGCACCGGGCCGCTTGCCGTCCTCGATGTCGGCCAGATTCAACCAGCGGTGCAGACACGAC